>JANNVO010000213.1:0-22074 GCA_031414475.1 Rickettsiales bacterium | reverse complement strand
GCATTTGCCATTCCATCAAATATAGTTTTTTGATCAGGGAAACCGTGACCTTTATTATAGACATCACTTGCTTCAGTAGGAAGTTTGTTGCCTTTGTTACTAAACCAAGCTTGTACTAGATTGCCTTTTCCTGCAGCGTATGCTTTTTGGATAAAATCTAAACTAATTTTGATGTTTACATTATTATCATCAAAATTATGATATATAAAAATTGGTTTTTGGATTTTATCTAAATCACTCATAATGCTTAACGCGGTATTTTTGATATAATTTTCTGCTCTTGTGGTCAGCGTTCCAATGTCAGCTTTTGCTGCCATGTCAAAAGATAAATAGCCATCATGACTTATATATCCGTCAAAACTACCTGGATGAAGCTCGGCTTGTTTTACTGCAGTCCTACCGCCAAAGCTACTCCCCTGAAGAAATATTTTTTTACCTTTTAGAGACGCTAAGTCAGAGTGCAGGCTTTCAGGATTATCCTTAATCGCTTCAAAAAAATGATTGATACTTGCATGTAGTTTGGTATGTAAATCACTTGGCATGCTAGATTGATGAACATTAAGTTCAAGCAAATCAACTAAGTTTAGCGAGATCACGGCAATATTTTTGCTCAGCAAATAGTCTCCTAACTTACCTACTACCCCAGGCTTGTTCGTTGCTGTACCTTTTTCTGAAGCCTGATTACCTCCATATACAGTAACTAAAACTGCATCAACTTGCCCAGACTTAGGTAGATGGATATTATAACCCACTGGGGTGCCATCTATCATTTTGAGCTCTGCACCTTTTAAGTAACCACTCCTGCTATAATCTACATTATTGTTATATATAACTTTGTCATAAGCTGTTGAGTAAGCTTCTAGGTAAGATACTGTATCCTCTTTATCATTTGGTAAGTCAGATACTATAGTGGTGGAGGCAATTTTGAATCCGCTACCAGCATATTAGTATGACAATAAGTGTTCTTGAACTTCTTTTACTAGTTTTTGAGTCTTAATAGATTTAGAGTCACTTGCCTCCTTGCAAAAAGGATTACCCATAAACAATAAAGCAAACTCAGCGAAACTATCTAGCCCATCTGCTGATATTTTTGCGATTGAATCTTCATTCATGAGGAACTTAATAGGTCGCTTGAGGTACTTGAGTAAATGTACAACTGCATCACCGCAACCTTCTTGAGCTATCCTCTCCAGATGTTTTTCAAACAGGTGAGTTTCTATTGATTTAATAGCTTCTTTAGTGGCCTCATAATTATTAAGAGCAACCCTTAGATAATATAAAAGAGTAGCTTTTACCACTGGTGAATCAGAAAAAAGGTGGCTATCACGCGCCTTCATAAATTGACCAAAGCTATTGTTAAAGAGAGTAATTTTAAAGTTTGTAGCAACTTCGGAGCTTAAAAAAACACCAATTTGCTGAATGAAGTCTTCAGGATCATTACGTACTGAATCAAAATAATCGCCCCAATCTTTTTCACTATATTGAGTTAATTGAGTCTCTAATAATTTTTTCTCTTCCTTAGAACTAACAGACTCTTTCCAACTATTGGATACAATCTTTCCTATCAGTTTTGGTAATGTAAATAAGTATGCTTGAACTTCTTTCCCTAGTTTTTGAGTATCAACAGATTCAGAATTACGCGCATCCTTGCAAAAACGCTTACTCAGGAACGACAAGGCAAACTCGGCAAAATTTGATAGACCATCTTCTGCCAGCTTTGCTCTTGACTCTTCATTTAGGAGAAATTTAATATGTTCTTCTTTAACTTCATGACCGCAATCTACTTTGGTTATCGCATTTAAACGGTGATAAATTAGGGTGCCCTCGCTATCTGTAATTTTTTGAATACACCTTATAGCTTTATCATAATTATTAAGGATGAACTCAATATAATTAAAAAGAGTCGAGGCAACCTCTGCTCGTGTTGAAGGAAGATATGTATCATATCCTTCTGCCGCCTCCCTAAATCCAGTAAAAGTTGAAAATAATATCTCTAATTTATCATCCAAACTAGCATTTTGATCGTTAAAAACACTATTAATTTTTTGGGTAATATGGCTAATACCTTGATCCACAAATTTTCCAGTTTTCTGCAGCGTGGCTTGATTTGGGGCAACTGAGTCTATACCCTCAAATAATTTCTGATCAATATTATTTAGTGCTTCAATGCCTAACTTGGCAACAACTTCACCTTCCATAGTCTTTGAGAGTAAATCTAGTAAAGCAAGCTCTAACATTACTTCGTCGCTGCCGATGTTGATGTTAACCTCTCTAAATACTTCTTCTTTAGCTTGGTGAGTTTTGGTAGCAAGATGGGTAAATAATGCAATAATTTGCTCACTTGCAGCTTGTAGGCTTACCAAACCATTAGTCGTGAGCAAATTTTTAATTATGTCACTCATTACATCATGATTGACCAAATCATTTTTAATCAATAATGGCTGAAATTGAGCCAGAGATTCGGGAGTTAACGTTATATCATTGTCAAAATCGCTCGCCCAATTAAAATACCTCAAAATATTACTTGGAGTTACCTGATATTCCTTCTCAAGAATCTTGTTAAAAATTATCGAAGACGCACCTTTTGTAAGCTCAATGTAATTCTCGCATAAGAAATTGATCAATTGATCTTGAGGATTATTCTTTACGGAATAAAAATAATTGTCCCACTCATTATTACTGTAATTAGCTAATTGCTGTGCCAATAATTTCTGCTCTTCAGGATTAACTGTTGATACAATTTTGCCTATTACTTCTTGTAAAGATAATTTAACTGATGCCTTCGACATACTATTACCATTTTCTAATAATTATCAGTTTATATTAATAAATATTAATTAAATTGTCAATAGAAGTTATTAAAGTATTTAATAACTATTAATATCTTCAAGCATCGTCATTTCAAATACGATATAATTATCTGGGCGGTAAGATTGGTATTGTAAATATGGAATCAGTTATCGTGATTTGGAAGAGATGTTACCGGAGCGAGGTGTAGAAGTAGATCACTCGACAATCTATCGGTGGGTTCAATACTATGCTCCAAAGATTTTAGATAATGCGAATGTTTAAAAAGGGACGATTTGACTTGTGAAAGTATGGCCAAGGCATTCAAGGTGAGATTAGAATTATTACCGATAATCTGTTGGCTTTCTAAAAAATATAAACACAATTCCTAGATAATTTTAATCTGATTTATCCTTCATTATTTGCGAATATTTTAAATTAATTTTTTTAACATAGGGGGAATCTTCGGGAAAATTAATTTTTAAGATCTTTTGTAGCTCACTAAGGAAGTATATAGCTTTATTATGATAAAGCTGTCCTTGGTGAACATTATTTTGATTATTTTCCTCGACTGATTTTTTTAGATACAACTCTATTAAACTGTCTAATACTCTATAAATTTCGGGGTGGTTTTTATTTTGAAATATTTCAAAAGATTTATGCAGATATTCTTCAGCTTCTTTTAAATTACCCTCCATAAATCTCATTTCCCCTATATTATGCATCAAAAAGGCAACTTGCGTGGAATCTGTACCATAATGTTCGCTATAAATGTCAAGGCTCTGATTAAACATATCATTAGCCTTTGTATACTCCTTTGATTCTCTATAAATAACTCCTAGCTTTTCTGAAGCCCACGCTGTTTTTGGATGATCTTGGCCATAATGTTGTTTATACTGTTCAAGGCTTTTTTGTATCAACTGCTTTGCCATTAACAAATTACCTTGATTACCATAAATAATACCAAGATGGATTCGTGACCAACCTACATCAATATGTTCTTTACCTAAGGTTTTTTCATTAATAGACAATCCACGCTCAAATAATTTTTTGGCTTCCTCATTGTAACCCAGATTTCGATAAACGACTCCTAGATTAATAGTTAACCAAGCATATTCTATAGGCTTCTTTACGGAGTTACTGTCGTGAATAAGAATAGCTCGTTCAAGTAAATCTTTTGCTTTAACATAATGTCCCATATTTCTATGAAAACGTCCTAAGTGCCCAAGTACTTCTGAAGTTTTTATATCGTCTTCTCCATAAAAATCTTTATAAATTGACAGTGCTCTTTCTAAATAATCTTGGGCTTTTTGAGGCTCTATCTTCCTATAAATACTTGCTAGAGGTGTTAAAATCCAAGCTATTTTAATATGATTTTCAGTACCATAATAACTTTTGTATACAGCAAGGCTTTCTTCAAGATAGTTTGTGCCTTTTTTGATATCTCCAGAGTTTTTATAGATTACTCCTAATTGCCCTAAAGCCCATGCTTTTTGTGGATGTGCAGCTTTATAGTATTTTGAAAGAACTGGCAAACTTTGTTCAATTAAGTTTATTGCTTCTTTATAATCACGATATATAGTCCAATAAAAATATCCTAATTTACTATTTAAATAAGCCTCGGTAATTTCACTAACCAGTTTTTTATCTAAGAATGCAACAAGATGAGGGAGAAAATGCTTTAATTGAACTTCTACGGCTGTTTCTGATATTTTTTCTAAATATTCTTCAAGAATTTCTGCAATTGAATCCATCAATTGAGAGTCTTTTTCTAAATTTAGTACTTTTGTCAAATACTTTAAAATTATAGTTTGTGTACTACGGTGCAGCGAAAATACTGTATTTTGTTGATATATAGAATCCTTTTCAATTATCATAGAATATTGTTGTAAATTATGTAGAAAACTATCAACTACTATTTCTCCCTTATATAAATCTAACAAGTCTCTTGGAATTTCTTGTGAATCTAATAAACTTATAAATAACAAAAGAGCAGCAAAATCAGGATGCTTATCAATAATATGTTTCAATGATAATGTTATAATCCCATAGCGGTTCTTATTATAAGTGTTGTTTTCTTTTATTATCTCTGATTGAACTAAAGCAAATTCTTCACTGCTTCGGTCTTTACGTTTTAAATATTCTTTGTAAGAGATTCCTGTTGCTTTAATATAAGAAGCTGCTGTTGATACATCTAGAGGAAAAGGCGGGATGTGTTGTAAAAATTGAATTTGCTCTTTTTTAAGATTGGAGTCAAGTTCTGTATTCTGTGCTCCCAAGATCTTAGTAAAAAGAACAAGTACTTCTGAAGCTTCCAACTCTCCAAAGAAAAGCCCTTTATTGTGGCCTATATGACTATTATTTGCAATATCGTTATTGCGCGTTGTAAGGATAACTGCTCCAGAACCCCAAGCCTTAGGGTCATAAGGAAAATAAGCCTGAATATCTAAAAAGGTCTTTACATTGTCATAAACCAGAAACCAGGGAGCATGAGATTTGAGTTGCTTTCTGACGAATAATATAAGCTTCTTACGACTCTTATCTAGGTTTTCTATTTTTTGTATCTCTCTTAACTCATTTCTCTCTTCCGTGCTTTGAGAAGCAGCATATGCCAACTGTTCAAACGAAGCTATAAGACTTTCTTCTGTTTCTGCATTGATTTCCCAAACAATATTGGCCTTTTGCTCACGTGCATATTGCCTAGCTACAGTAGTTTTGCCAGCACCACCTATGCCAATAAGGGCAACCGTCTTGATATCGCCCTGGTATTTTAATTTATTATTTATCTCAGCAATTATGGAAGAGCGCTCTAATCTCATACTCTCGTGAGGTAGGCTAAAACTTGCTCTTACCGCTTGCTGATTAGTAGTTCTATCAGCAATAACATTTCTTTGGATAACGATCCATGAAATAAATAGGATAAATCCACTAAAGCAAGTTAGTAAGATGATAAATTTTCTGTTTGATGGCTTTTCTTTAAATAGTTGCGATATAGAGGTAATTAAAAGATTACGATGGTATTTTTTACTTTTTATACTTTTTTCTTCGTTGTTATTCAGAATAGCGTTATATTCTGTATTAAATTCCTGGATAATTTTATCCAGATTAGTTTCATTTAAAATTTGCTTTAGTAACTCTAATACGGATAGGTAGTAATTTTCTTCTCTCCTAAAATCTATACATCTGATATGACTAATTTCATAAGAATCTGAATTTTTATCAAGTACGAGAAAAATGCTTTCAGGTAATTGGTGACTATCAACCAGCTCTTTCGAAGAAACATACAAATTATGCTTGGCCTCTTTAGTATTTTGATCGCTATCTTCTATATTGATTAAAGTTATATTTGCTATTTTTAAATGTGTTTGCAGCTGCTTTAGTAAATTCTCCTCTTGTTTATTTATCCCTCCGCTGTGCAGTAGACAAACAAAACCGTGTCTGTTCAGAACTTTCCCTATTTTGCGCAATTGATTATAAAATGAAGCCTGAACTAATAAGTGTAAATAACATTGCTTTATAAGATGCAGTTTTGCAGACTTCTCTACAAGATCTATAATAGACTCTCTCGAATTATGGCCTAGTTTTAACATTATGTTATGAATATGGGATTCTACTGTTTTCGGAGAGATTGATAACAAATAGGCTATTTTTTTGTTACCTCTATTATGAAGAAGACAAGCTATTATATTTACTTCCTTAAAAGTAAATTTTATCCCTCCTATTTCATGCAGGTAATTTGAATATATTTCTTGCAATTTTTTATAGCTCGTATCAAGCAACATAGATTTTGACAAGTTTAAAACTTAACTTCTAAACTTCTTTACATCATTTGTAAATGTTTTTCACCTGCAAGTTATACCCCTAGGACATACCTTAGAATAGTTTTTTGTAGCTTTATAGGTTGATTTTATAAATATTATCTCTTAAGATTGATCATAAACCTATGGTAGATTTATATAAACTAAAAATATATCAAATGCACGTTATGTTTGTAAGGTCATTTGTTTTAAGCCTTTAAATATTTTATAAGGGCCGATTTGAAGTACTTGAATTATTATATATTTGTTATTGCTGCTGAGCCTAGCCCCACTAAATCAAAATATAATTAAATAACTTAGGATTTATTTATGGAAAATATAAATATTAGTATTATAGATACGATTATAGTGCTTTCTTACATGGCGGGCTGTGTAATTCTTGGGTTCATAAAATTTGATCAAATAAAAAGTATACGTGACTATACTTTAGGTTCTAGGCCGTTTACTACAACGGTGCTTATCGCAACTACATTTGCAACAGCTATTAGTGCTCATAAAACAATAGGAAGCGTTGGTAAGTCTTATAGCATGGGATTAGTTTTTATTCTATCTATGTTTTTGATTCCGATAGGTTGGTTCATTATGGCTCGTCTACTTTCTAATAATCTTCAATTCTTTCATCAAAAACAGTTTTTAACTTTGGGTGAAATTATGGAATATTGGTATGGTAAAACAGGTAGGTGGTTAACCAGTATATGTGCTATAGCTTTTACTTTAGGTATAACTGCAGGAGGTAGTATTGCTATAGGTAAGTTGTTTCATTATTTCTTTGGTATGAATCAAACATTAGCTATGCTTTTAGCACTTGGAATTGTTACTTTATATTCGACACTTGGTGGTATTAGAGCGGTGGCGATTACAGATGTATTTCAATTTCTAATTTTCTATATAGCTCTTCCTATTGCTTGCGCTATTGGTTATCACAACATTGGGGGATATCACACCATTATTAATTCTTTGCCTAGCTCTCACCTAACAATAGATGGAGATAATATTATGTTATTTTTAGGCATGGCAGGGTTTGCATTAATGCCAAATGCTGATATTCCTTTTATACAAAGAGCTTTAATATCAAGCAATACAAGCCAATTAAGAAGTACATTTAATGCAGTTGCAGTTTTAATGTTTCCGTTATTTTTCATTATAGCTCTGATAGGTCTTATAACTTATATTTATAATCCTAATATTGATCCAGACACTGCTTTATACTTTTTTATTCAGAATTATTTACCTAGTGGGGTAATTGGATTAATGATAGCTGGTATACTAGCGATAGTCATGTCAACACAGGACTCTTTTTTAAATACAACGAGTACACTTATTGCAAGAGATATCTGTAAACAAATTTGGCCAGATATAAATGACAGAACGGAATTAATGATAGCACGTTTTGCCTGTGTAGCTATTGCTATTATGTCTATTAGTATTCTTTTTATAACAGATAATATTTTAGATCTTATTTGGTTTATTGCCAATTTTTGGGATCCTCTAATTATAGTTCCATTTATTGGGTGCTTAGTCGGCATAAGAATTAATAAAAAATTCTTTTTTATTTTGCCAATTACAGTGCTTATAGCAGAATTTGTAACCAGACACTTTACTGGGGTATTTGATTCAAGGAGCTTTACTGTAGGCGTCATTGTCTCAACAATAACTTTATATAGTATTAGTAAAATTGGTAAAAAAAACAAGAATGACTATAACAAATAAGGGTAATATATCTATTAAAAACTTTTTTTTAATAGTCCAAAACCTACTTGATAAAAATACTTTTGAAATAGCAATTGCATATAAGTTTGCAATTTTAACCATATTTGGTTTCTTTGTTTCAATATTTTTCAATCCCTTAATAGGTACTCCTTCCCAAGACTCAGTTTTTTATATCAATGCCCTAGGTGCAACGCTGTGCTTAATGTTTATTCTAGGAGAACTCTGGATACCAGGTGATCCTAGAAAAATATTAAGTTATGTTTGGTTTTTAATTTTATTATTTTGCTTACCTTTTATTTATTCATACACTCTTGTTAGAAGTGAATATTATTTTTTATGGATGATTAATTTTATTTTAGCAGCAATATTACTCTACTGTGTTGCTAAAAAAGAAATGTTTTTTATAATCTGGATTTTAGGTACATTTTTAGGTTTTATATGTGCTAGTATTTTAAATAATTATATTCCTGCTAACCCGCCCCCTCCTTACGCTCCATTTGATTATAATTTTGCAATATATACAGCTACTTTTCTAACGCTTGTAATTCTACTTATTATGTATAATAGATTCTATGCTCAAAAACAGCTGCTTATTATAGTTGAGAAAGAAGTTACAGATCGTACAAAGAAATTAAAAGAAGCTTTGGATATTAAGAGAGAGTTTTTAGATAATGTAAGCCATGAGATTAAAACACCAGTACATAATATTACCAACATAATATCTGTGCTTCATGATCAATGGGATATTCTTGATAATATCAAGAAAAAAGATTTAATTAAAACACTACAAAATTGTAATCATAGATTATTAAATCTTTGTTCGAATTTGCTTGATTTCTCAAAATATAAAAAAGGAGAAACTGACCTTATAATTAATGAATGTGACATTATACAATTAATTAAAGAAATGATACATGAGTATGATCATGTCCAAAATTCAATTTCGATAGAATACTCACTTGAATTAGGTAAAACGTTATATTGTGATGAAGGTCGAATATTACAAGTATTAAGAAATCTGATAGATAATTCAATAAAATATGGAAAAGACACCTCTATAATAATAGAGGCAGTCAATTATGGTGAGAATAATATAAAGATTTCTGTATCAGATAGTGGACCTGGAATTCCAGAAGAAGAATTGACAAAGATTTTTGAACCATTTGAACAAAGTAGCAGAACCAAAACTAAAGCAGGTGGTACTGGTCTTGGGCTCTCAATATGTAAACAAATTATAGAGATGCATGGAGGATCAATTTGGGCACAAAATAACACATCTGGTGGTGCAACTTTATATTTTATAATACCTAATGAGCAAAATTAAATGAAGAAAAAGATTTTATTTATAGATGACGATCCGACTATACTCTTGATTAGCGAAATGATGCTAAAAGATTTAGGATACGATGTTATTACAGCAGATGGAGGGGTGAGCGGTATTGAGCTATTAAAAACCAATGCTATAGATCTAATTTTATTAGATCTAATGATGGCAGATATTTACGGTCTTGATGTTTTGAAATATATTAAGGAAAAAGAGGAATTTAAAAATATTCCAGTAGTAATACAATCAGGAATTAAAAATAATAAAACTGATACAGCTTATAAACTTGGCGCTGCTTATGTATTGCTAAAACCTTACAACAAAAAAGATTTACAGGATATAATTGGTCGTCTTCTGGACACTGTTACACAAGATAGGGTTTTGATGATTTAATTTTCATAATATTCCATCACATTTTCATCTTTGCCAATAGCAGTAAGCTAATCTGGTTTCTCCTTCATTATTTGCGAGTATTTTAAATTAATTTTTTTAACATAGGGGTTTGAAACACGAACCAAAACCATCACCAAAACTTGTCAGATTTAAGAAAGATCTGTTGATTACCAATGAGGATCGAGCCGAAGTGCTTGATGATTTTATTAAAGAGCTCCGAAACAAAAATCCATCTGCATAGATTATGTAGCAATTTTTGCTGAAATATGGTACTATGCCTCTCTTGCTAAGAGTAACAAATTGATATTTGAATTAGACTTATGACAGAAAGAATTTCTCCAAGAATTGACATAGCCTTTAAGAAAATCTTTGGTGTTGAAGAGAACAAGGATTTACTTATTTCTCTAATTAATTCTATTGTCAGCGACGAGGATCAAGTAGCAGACGTTACCCTACTCAACCCTTATAATGTTAAGAATTTTAAAACAGATAAATTATCGATACTAGACATTAAGGCCAAAGGGATAGATGGTAAGCAGTTTAATATTGAAATTCAGATCACCGATGAAGCTGATTATGATAAACGAGCATTATATTATTGGGGTAAATTATATACTGAGCAATTAAAAACATCAGAAGATTATTCCAAATTAAATAAGACTATAGGAATACACATACTGAACTTCACCTCAATTACTGGTACGGAAAGATATCATCATGCTTTTCATTTGGTAGATGAGAAAACTGGATTGCGCTATTTTAAAGATATTGAACTACACACCATTGAGCTAAATAAATTCACTAAGAATTCAGATGACAACTTAAACTCTTTAGTTGCCAAAATAAAAGATTCGCTCGATGTTTGGATTGCATTTTTAACTAGAAACGATCTTTTAGACCCAGCCAATCTACCAAAAGCTCTAGATAACCCCGGTCTTAAAAAGGCACTAACGGTTCTAGAAGTGATGAACTTCAGCCCAATAGAAAGGGAAGCCTATGAAGAACATTTAAAATGGTTTCGAATCGAGGCTAATACTTTAAAAAAAATGAGAGAAGAAGGTATCGAAATTGGCGAAGCTAGAGGCGAAGAAAAAAAAGCTTTAGAAATGGCAAAAGAGATGCTGGCCGACAATGAGCCGATAGCTAAGATAATCAAATATACCGGCTTAACTCTTGAGCAAATTGAGGATTTAAAACACAAATGAGTGAAGCGGAGCTATATTAGATCGTCCCGAACTTTTTAGATTACTAGTGTTGCACAACCATTTGGGCCTTAAAGCGTGTCTATACCATCAAGTATAAGTGATACGTGGTTGCTATATATTTATATATAGTTTATATTACTAATAATTAATTTTAAATTTACATAAGTAGAGTTAAATGATTAACACAAATCCAAGCCATTCTTCTCTAGATAAAAATCCCACGGCTCGACAAAAATTAGTGAATATTAGAGCTGAAATTGCTAAGAAAATTGTAGGGCAGAATGACTTAATTGAGAACCTTTTGGTTTGTTTGCTAGCCGATGGTCATATGCTGATAGAGGGCATGCCTGGTCTTGCTAAAACTACAGCAGCTAAATCTATCGCCGAAGCGGTAGAAGGAGATTTTCATCGCATTCAATTTACACCTGATCTACTACCATCTGATATCATTGGTACAGAAATATATGTTCATGAAACTGGTAAATTCACTTTCAGAGAAGGACCGATATTTAATAATATAGTACTAGCAGATGAGATCAATAGAGCCCCAGCAAAAGTCCAATCAGCTTTACTAGAAGCTATGGGAGAAAGGCAGGTTACGGTTGGTCATAAAAGTTATAAATTACCAGAATTATATGTAGTTCTTGCAACTCAAAATCCCGTTGAACAAGAAGGAACACATAATTTGCCCGAGGCTCAATTGGATCGCTTTTTAATGTATGTGGTCGTAGACTACCCTTCATATGAGGAAGAGCTGCAAATTATTGCTTTAGATGAAAAAAGGCAGAATCCTGGTCAAACTTCAGAGTCAGTTGTCACAACCACTCAAGAAGAGATTTTTGCTGCTCGCAGAGAAGCCTCGCAAGTGCATATCAGTGATAGCTTAAGAAATTATATAGCTACTTTGGTTGTTGCAACACGTGAATCCGCTAAGTATGATGCACAATTAGCCAAATGGATTATGTATGGTGCTTCTCCACGGGGCACCTTGGCTTTGATTCGCTGCGCCAAATCTCTGGCTTGGTTACGTGGAGATGAGTATGTAACGCCACATCATATTCAAACGCTTTGCCCCTATATCTTGTCGCATCGTATTACTCCTTCGTTTGAAGCGGAGGCAAATAATATATTACGACGTGATATTATCAGTCGCTTGTTGGAAGTAGTTGCAGTTCCCTGAGTGTAGGGAGTCATCCTGAACTTGATTCGGTACTCAGAGGCGGCACTACGGTGTCATACCGGACTTGATTCGGTACTCAGAGGCGGCACTACGTGTCATACCGGACTTGATCCGGTATCTCAGGCAGCGGAAGGAGATACTGGGCCAAAAGGCGTGCGAAGCCCACCAAGTTCAGCATGACGGTGTGCGTCATATATAAAATTATTATAATTTGCAGCAAAAAAGACTTAAATTATCTCTAAAATTAACTTTGTTAACAGTGCCATATGTTATATCCAGATTTTAATGAACTGGTACAGCTTAAAACCAATCTCAAGCTACTATCAAATCGCCTGATAAAATCACTGATTAGTGGTAATTATTTTTCATCATTTCGTGGTCAGGGCTTAGAATTTGCCGAAGTAAGGCAATATGTTCCTGGTGATGATATCAGAAGAATAGATTGGCGTGTTACAGCTCGCACTGGCATTCCGCATATCAAATTATTTGCAGAAGAGAGAGAACGTAGTGTTTTGATTGTTGTGGATATGAATACAACAATGCGCTTTGGAACTCGAGGAACATTTAAATCCGTACAAGCAGCAAGATGCGCTTCATTAATTGGGTGGTGCGCTAATAAAAACATGAATAGAGTTGGTGCTTTATTGTTTGGTGATGTGCAAAATGGAATGGAATTTTTACGTCCCACTCGCTTACGACGTTCTTTGTGGCGAATGCTAAAGCTTTTGTGTCAAAAACCAGATACCAGTAATGGCGCTATACCTCTTGATAAAGCTATTGAATTTGCCAATAAAATTATCACGCCTAGTACTATAGTTTTTGTTATTAGTGATTTTATTAATATTGACGACAAACTAAGCGAGCAATTACGTTATATGAGTGTTCATTGCCAAGTAGTGTTATTGTCTATAAACGACCCGTCTGACATGAGTATTAACCCTGCAGGAGATATATTATTTTCTTCTAATGAAATGCAGCGTCTCTATATTAATACCGACAGCGTTGCTGGTAGAAAGCTATATGAAAAACAATGGACAGATAGATCGTTAAAATTATACGACATGTCGGTTAACTTAGGTATTCATCACATATCTTTACTTACTAATAGAGATATTTATTTCGACTTGTTTTATGGGCTGAAGATCTCAGCTAATGTACGCAGGAGGAGATAATGGAAGGGATAGTTAACAACAAAGATCTTCAAAAAAAACTTGCAAATCAAATCCATGATATGATGCTTGGGAAATTGCAAGATATAGATGGCGTAGATTCCGTTGACTGGCTACCACTAGCTCCAGGATGGTGGGCGTTAATTATAATTATAACTCTACTTTTAATAAAACTTCTAATAAGTTTCTTGCGAAAGAGAGCCTACAGGCAAACTTGGCAATATAAAATACTAGAAGAATTAGAGCAAATGCAAAAAAGACTTAGCCCGCCTGTGGCCCAAGATGTGACTATTAAGCTTTCGGAAATTATTCGCAGATTAGCAATGTATAAATATTCACGCATTGAATGTGCTGGCCTTGAGGGCATCGCATGGCTTAGTTGGCTAAGGCAACATGATCATTATAAATTTGATTGGGAAAAACATGGCAAGCTTTTAATCGAGTCAGTTTATGCTGCGCCAAATGATGGGAACAAAATTCTACTCAAAGAATTATCTCGTTTGATTGAAGCAACAAAAAAATGGGTGGTTTAGATGTTTGCATTTAATTGGCCATGGATGGTATTATTGCTCCCTCTGCCTTTAATTACCTGGACACTACTCCCTGCTAATAAAAATGCAAACGACGATACGATGCCAGAATTATTATTTCCTTATACTAATAGATTAAATGAAGCCTTTGCTGGGCGCTATGTAAATCACCCTAAATCAAAAAAATGGTTCATTATTACGTTATCATTGTTATGGTTTTTTTTAGTACTTACGGTAATGTGTCCGATATGGCGACACCAGTCACTTCTCATTAATAGCAAAGGTTATGACATCATGTTGGCAGTCGATATTTCTCTTTCTATGAACGTTGTAAATTCAGCTGAGAAAGAAAAATTGATGACTCGTCTTGATAGTACAAAAGAAGTCGTGACAAATTTTACTAAGCAAAGACAGGGAGACCGATTGGGTTTGATTTTATTTGGAGAACATGCGTATTTGCAAGTACCCATGACGTCTGATACTTTTGGTCTAAGTCAAATGCTGAATAATGCTATGCCTGGTATGGCTGGCCCATCGACTGCTATTGGTGATGCTATTGGTATTGCGGTGAGAGAATTACGTAATCGTACCGATGGTTCTAAGATATTAATCTTGCTTACTGATGGCGCAGACACATCAAGTAGTATCCCACCCATTAAGGCAGCAGAAATTGCTAAACAATATAATATTCGTATCTACACCATAGGTATCGGTGATCAAGGATCAACTTCTTTTACCGATGCAAATGGCAAAGTTTCCACGATAGACACAAGCATGGATGAAAAATTACTGCAGGATATTGCAAATATTACTGGTGGCCAATATTTTATGGCTAGGGAAGATCAAACATTAGAAAAAATATATAATAAGATTAATGAATTAGAAAAAATTAATTTAACTACTAAGGAATATCAATTTACGTCTTTATACAGATATCCTCTAGGAGTAGCTTGTTTGTTATTTTTAATGTTATGTTTATCTCCGCTATATAGGAGATTTGTTTATGGAGTTTAGTCAATTTCATTTTGCTGATCCGATGTGGTTTTGGGGCGTAATAGTTATTCCTATAGTTGGTTTGCTTTATTTGTTTTTTTATCGCAGCAACACGAATATTGATAAATTAGAGAATTTTGTTGATAAGCATCTCATACCTCATTTGTTGCAAAATTCTAGAACTGCTAATATATCAGTGATCAGATCAGTTCTACTTGGATCAATATTATGGCTGTTTTTAATGGCTGCCATGGCCTGTCCGAGATGGAATTTTAAAGAAATAGAAAATTTTACAGAAGATAAAACCTTATTAATTTTACTCGATCTTTCACAATCCATGGATTCAGATGATATTAAACCCTCGCGCCTAATGCGAGCTCGTCAGGAAATTGAAGATATTCTAAATTTGAACAAAGGTGTCAAAATAGGTTTAATCGGATTTGCTGCTAATGCTCACATAATTTCTACCATTACAGATGATATGAGCAACATAAGGCATCTATTACCATTTCTTGGTACAGATCTGGTGTATGTTCAGGGAACTAGACTATTTGCAGCTTTAAAAACAGCAGATCAAATGTTAGCTTCTGAACGAGGAACTAATAAATCTATTTTGATTATAACCGATGGAGGGATAACGGATCTAGATTCTATAAACCTAGTTAGCGCCTTAGCACAGAAAAATATAATAACTCATACTCTTGGTATTGGTACCCAGCAAGGTGTAAGATTTGTAGATGAGACTGGCAAATTCATTCAGCGTGATGGCCAAATATTAGTTTCCAAGTTAGACAAAAGCAAGCTACAAGATATAAGCAATGCAGGAATGGGGAAATATTTTGATACTCATCACTCAGATAGTAATACTCAAGAAATATTAGATCAAATTAATGCGCGTAATAATTTCTTAGAAAAAGACACTTTATCTCAAGGTGGTCGCCAATGGGAGGATGAATTTTATATATTCGTCTTCCCGTTGATGTTAGTAATTTTATTATGGTTTAAAAAGGGATTTTCTTTTCCCATTATTTTGCTTGTATTACTAACTCATTCTCAATCAGCTTTGGGAGTGAACATCATAGATCAACTATTTTTAAGCAAAGAGCAGCAAGCTAAAAAATCATTAGAGGAGATAGAAGATTTTGATACTGCTGCTATGCTGTTTGACGATCCGTATAAACGAGGAGTAGCGTACTATAAGGCTGGTAATTTTGCAGAAGCAGAAAAGTATTTCCGAAGTAATACAAGGCAAGAAGTTCGAGCTAATTCATTATATAATTTGGGTAACGCGCTTGCTATGCAAGATAAGTTAGATGAATCAACCGAGGCTTATAAACAAGCTTTAGAATATGATCAAAATAATTTAAAGGCAAAGAATAATTTGGGAATCATTAAATTTATGTTAGTTAAAGTAAAGAAAGAAAAAGAGACAGATAAAAAGAAAAAAAAGACACAAAATGATGATGGCAAGCTCCTAGGAGGCGGAGGATGTGGTGGGAGCGATGATAATGAAGATGAGGATAGTAAGGACAAAAGCGATAAAGACAAAAGCGATAAAGATAAAGACAATAAAGATAAAGACAATAAAGACAAAGGCAATAAAGACAAAGGCGATAAAGACAAAGGCGATAAAGACAAAAGCGATAAGGACAAAGGCGACAAAGATAAGGACAAAGGCGATAAGGACAAAAGCAACAAAGACAAAGGCGATAAAGATAAGGACAAAGGCGATAAGGATTTAGATCCTCAAAATAAAAACAATTCAGGTTCTGGTAAAGAAATTGAGGTTGATCAGTGGTTAAACCAAATACCAAATGATCATAAGAATTTTCTAAAGAACCAATTTTATCTAGAATCACAGCAGCAAAATCAACATAATCAAACTCATATCGATCCATGGTGAAAAGGTTACTAATATTTATTATTATTTTTCATTATTTAGTTTTTGGAGCAGCCTGTGCTGCTGCTGTAGAGATAGCTCCAATAAACTCGATTAAAAATAATAATATTTTTGTGGAATCAAGCACGACCAAAAATAATCCATATTTATATGAACCAATCATTTACCAGGTCAAACTTTTTACTAAAATTGATTTAACTGATGCTAAATTTGATCCTCTAGTCTTAAAGGACGCTATAATCAAACCTTTGGGTGGTTATAAAATTTATGACACTAAGCATAATGGACTTAGTATTAAGGTAGTAGAATTAAGCTATATTATAACTCCTCTAAAATCAGGTAATTTAATTATACCATCGCAAAAAATAAAAGGCACTCTTTTACTAAATGAGGTCAAAACCAGTAAGACTTCCGATGCTGGTGTAAACTCATTATTTGATAATTTTTCAGATGATTCAAAAATCGTTACACGATCCGAAGCTTTTACGGTAGCTAGCACAGAGTTAGCATTAACTATACAGCCTCCATTAAGTAGCGTCAGTCCATGGCTACCAGCAGCATCTATCTCGCTAGAAGGAAAATGGAGCGACTCCTCTTCTGCGGTGGGGAAGCCGATTCAGTATAGTATAACAATATCTGGCAGCGGCATAACTGGTAACCAGCTTCCGCGCGTTAGCGCCGAGAATCTAAAAGGTTTAGATTATAAGGTGTACACAGATAAATCAGAGGTAAAAGATAGTGTAGATAAATTGTCCATTATTAGCTCTAGAAATGAAACATATACTATCATTCCATTAAAAGCTGGGAAAATAACTTTACCCCAAATCAAAATTAATTGGTGGGATGTAAAAAACAATAAAATGGCTACTGCTAGCATTAATCATGGCGTCATAGAAGTGATTGCAGATAATGTAGGATTTTTTTCTCCTGAAATAAGTGATACTAAACCACTGGCTGAATTTAAAAACTTTCCCGATTCAACAAATGATATTGCTCTTAAATCGAGTGATGATAGTAAACTATCATACAAACTCATAATCATAATTCTGATCACATTAATTACCATATTATTGATAATAATGCTTAGAATATCTAAATCATATAAGAGTAAATCGATAAAATACCAAACAAGCTGCAAACTAAAGCTAGGTGAGGCTCGATCTCCTAAAGAGTTGCGTGATTTTTTACAAAACTATGCTCATAAAAATTGGCAAGCTCCTCATAATGCTTCTTTAGCAATTATTTTTAATTCTGCAATTAAACTAAATCCTAAAATACAAAAAGCGGATTATGTTAATATAATAAAGACAATAGAAGGTGCATTATATAGCAACAAAGCAGTAGATATGAAAAAACTTAACACTGAATGTAGTGATTTTTTAAAGCTTACTAGGAAAAAATATGCTACGAGAAATAGTAAGAAAAATCCTGAGCTGCCAACTTTAAATCCAATAAAAGCACGGTCATCCCGGACTTGATGGGCTTCGCATGCCTTTCGGGCCCGGGATCTTCTTCCGCTGCCCGAGATACCGGGTCAAGCCCGGTATGACTACTACGCTGTCATCCTGAACTTGATGGGCTTCGCATGCCTTTCGGCCCGGGATCTTCTTTTGTTGCCTGGGATACCGGGTCAAGCCCGGTATGACTCAATTGTGTTGCGTCTTGCAATGGTTGTCTGGAGTGGTGCTCTATAAAATCCTTTAATGCTGATTTAACTATATTATTAACACTACTATCATGTTGTATCGCATACAAACTAATTTCTCTGTGTAGTGCAGGAGATATCCTTATGTTAAAAGAACCTTTAAATGGTTAGAAAAAGAATAAAATAATCTGTAAATTTGTAACAAAACCGTTGAAAGCTTTACTTAATCCGCTGCCATATCTAGAGTTCCCTCATCTTGTTCTCCAGTTAATTCTGTATTAATTAAATTATGAGGGTTTTCTAATCCTTGACTCATATCTGTATTTAATCCTGGATTACTCATTTCATTTTGAGCATTTTGGACTATGGTTTTTAAAGCTTGATCGGTATCATTTGATATCGTAGTATTATCAAATATTAATTGCAAAAATTCATTAGCTATCTCTTGGTTTACAATTTTTAGTTTATTATAATATTCTATGAATATGTCCGGCTTAATACAAGAAAAGTCACCATAAGCTAATGCCATATTGTAAAGTAATCCGTCTAATAATGTGGTCATTTTTTCTGGAAATGTTACTAATTCATTAAAAAACTCTATCACAGCTAACGTAATGCCACGTTGAATTAATGCTTTCCAAGAAGTGGGATTTTCATTATTTACAGCAAGGTCATTAATTAAAGATACTCCCAAAATAGTATCTTTTAAATAATGATAGTTAGAGCTATTTTCTCTTACCGCCTGCGTTTCAAACATAGAAAAAACTTGGTTTAGAATTCCTTGTACCTTAGTAACATTATAATTCCAATCTTCTGGCTCGGATTTTGAGAGTATGTCATAAAACCATTCCTTTACAGAAACAGCAAGTTTATCAGGTTGATCTTTAAAATGTAAATCTAATTGCAATGTGTTTAAAGCTAGGTCGTAGAATGCAATTTCTTGTTCTTTTGTTATAATAGCTTCGTGTAGCAATTGATCCTGCACAACATATAGTAAATTCATTAGTTTACCTAGGTTACACATTTTTAACTGACTTAAGCAATTTAATAAATTCAGATGAATTGAAGCAGTATCATCAGCCTCTGCAACAGTTATTATTGAAGCAAGAACCTTTTTAAAACTCCAACTGCTCTCTAAACGATCTTTTATGTGAGTCATTCCAGATAGCAAATCTACTATTTCTATTATAGTTTTTGGCTCTGCAGCCCATTCTGAATTATTCCAACCTGAAAGATCTTTTTGTTTAAAGTTTTCTATGGCTTCCATTATTTCTTCTTCTGTTAAAGGGTATTTTTCATACAACATTTTAAGAAGCTTGGGTGCATTAACTATATTAGGACCGTACGAATCTAGTCTACTATCACTTAAGTCTAGTTTCATTTTACCTATAGGTTGCTCTGGCTCTACAGATCCTGAATTGCGTAACATCTGAACCATATGCATAGCCATCTTATGATAATTTACATTATCATTATCATTTTTATCTGCTAATTTACTAATTTTGTCAATAAGCCTTAAACCATCTGGGTATTTTGCATTAATTTTAAAAGTAGAAACCTCAGAACATAAATAATCTATTAAGTTCAACATTTTATTCATTTCAGATTGACCACCCTTCGCACAAGCAAGGAAAAATGGTTCCACTACATCAGCTAAAGAAGGTAAATTATGGTTACTAATTAACCACTTCACCAACTCTAAATTTCCATGCTCTGCTATTATATAAAAAGTGCTACGCCCATTTTGATCGAAATTATTCAGGAGATCTGGCGCTGTCTCAATTAACAACTTCACTGATTCAAATCGCCCTAGCATCATTGCAATCTTAATGGCCTTAGCTCCATGTTCTGTTGTTGCATTTACAAGAGCTTTATTTGCCTCAATTAACAACTTCATTACATCAATATGCCCTAGTGTTGCTGCAATATGAAGGGCATTAAATCCTTGTTGCATTGTTTTATTCAGGAGATCTGGCGCTGTCTCAATTAATAACTTTACTACCTCAACCTGTCCAAGACTTGCTGCTAAATGAAGGGCCTCAACTCCATGTTGCATTGTTGAATTCATAAAAGCTTGATCTGCTTCAATTAACAACTTCACCACCTCGACATTTCCTTGCCTCGCTGATACATGTATAGCATCGCTTCCACTGTTTGTTGTTGCATTTAGAAGAGCTGGAGCCTTTTTAATTATTATGCGGACTAAATCAATGTCATTCATTACTTTATCAAATAAATCTTGATCTAAAATGTTTTTAGGTGCGCTGATTAACTCCAAATTTTTTGGGTTAGATAGTAATTCCTCTTGCAATTTAGCATTTCCAGATACTAAAGCTTCAATAAGCTCATGAAACGTTTTATAACTTACTTCCTCTATTGAAACTCGTTGTTGTACATTTCTTACGCTTTCTTCTTTATTTTCTAAACTTTTTTTCATAGCGATCCTAATTTATTAAATTAATTACTTAAGTTTGTAGTAAATTAATATAAATTTACTACTTTGTCAATAATATAATTAATATGGTTCTGATGCTGTCTTAACCGTCTATCTAGAGTGTGTAAACAGCCGAATTAAATTGCCTCAAAGTGGCCTAATTAAGTTGCTTATTTTTCAGGCTTTGTTGCAAATTTAGAAGGAGAATAAAATAATCTGTAAGTAGATTGTATTTAAGTAACCTTAAAAATATGGTTATTGCTAAAGCTGAAAAACATAATATTGTTATCTTTGAGCCAAATAAAAAAACTGATTGTAAATATTTTATGACGACTAAATTACTTCACAACAACCTATCAGCGACAATGTCAGACAACAACATACCTATATTATACAGTTTTGTTAGATGCCCCTATGCTATGAGGGCAAGAATGGCCTTATTTGAGTCCAGAATTAACTGTATTTTGCGAGAGGTTGATCTTAGAAATAAACCATCATCTATGCTAAAAATCTCTCCTAAGGGAACTGTGCCTGTGTTAGTTCTTCATGCTGGTCAAGTCATGGAAGAGAGCCTTGACATTGTGGATTACGCTTTAAAACAAAATGACCTATTCACTGTTCAAAAATATACCAAAGAAGAACAAGGCAAGATAAAAGCGCTAATTGCTAATAATGATATTGAATTTACAAAATTGCTCAGAATTTATAAATATCCCGAAAGATACCCTGATCATTCTCAACAAGTCTGTAAAAACGAGATACAGGAAAAATTCTTAGGCAAATATGAAAAAATGCTAGAGTACAATCAATTCTTATTTAGTCTCAAATCTATTGCGGATATTGCAATTTTACCTTTCATTAGGCAATTTGCTATCGTTGATCAAGAATGGTTTTATAATAGTAATTATAAAAATATTATTTCTTGGCTTAAAATGATGACAGATAATACTGATTTTCAAGATATCATCATGGCCAAGCATGAGCCT
>JANNVO010000212.1:0-3265 GCA_031414475.1 Rickettsiales bacterium | reverse complement strand
CACGCCTTGCAGCGGCTGCTGGGCTTGCTGTAGGCGGGTTTGATTCTGTAAATTTCGATTCTGACTCTGTGGACATTGCTAGATAGCGTTTAGTTCACGCCCTCGATATGCAAGGCCAGTTCTACCTGCTCGTCCACACGGAGTGCATAAATGATGACTTTACCCCTAGACGGCCTCAAATCAATCCTGCATTCCAAACGCACCAATATCTATTACCTGGAGCACTGCCGGGTTCTGGTCAACGGCGGGCGGGTTGAATATGTGACGGACGAAGGCAAAAAATCCCTTTACTGGAACATTCCGATTGCCAACACCACCACCGTCATGCTGGGTACGGGCACCTCTGTCACCCAGGCGGCGATGCGTGAGTTGGCCAAGGCTGGTGTGCTGGTCGGTTTTTGTGGCGGTGGCGGCACGCCTTTGTTCAGCGCCAACGAGGTCGATATTGAAGTCGCCTGGTTTGCTCCGCAAAGTGAATACCGGCCCACTGAATATCTGCAGCACTGGGTGCGCTTCTGGTTTGACGATGCCTTGCGTTTGCAGGCCGCCAAGGCGTTTCAGCAACTGCGTGTCGAACGGGTTCGTTCTTACTGGAAAACCAGCCGCCTGCTGCGTGACGAAGGTTTTGACATTGACCCGGCGGTGCTGGATGCGGCGCTGAACGAGGCGTTGACTGCCGTTAACAGCGCACCAGACCAGACCGTTCTGCTGCTCAATGAAGCCCGCCTGACCAAACAGCCCTACAAATTTGCCGCCCGCGCCGTCAACTATGGCGAGTTTGCGCGCGGCCAGCGCGGCAGCGCCTCAGACCCGGCCAACCGCTTTCTGGATCACGGCAACTATCTGGCCTATGGCCTGGCGGCCAGCGCGACCTGGGTTTTGGGCTTGCCGCATGGCTTGGCGGTGCTGCATGGCAAGACCCGGCGAGGCGGTCTGGTGTTTGATGTAGCTGATTTGGTCAAGGACGCAGTCATCCTGCCGCAAGCCTTTGTTTCAGCCATGCGCGGAGACGACGAAACAGCCTTTCGCCGCGCCTGCATTGAAAAACTGACCCGTACCGAAGCGCTGGACTTCATGATTGACACCCTCAAGGACGTGGCCGTGCAAACTGGAAGGCTTGCCCAGTGAACATCCTGCTGATCTCCCAATGCAGCAAACGCGCCCTAACCGAGACGCGCCACATCCTCGACCAGTTTGCCGAGCGGCGCGGTGACCGCAGCTGGCAAACACCCATCACCCAGCAAGGCCTGGACACCCTGCGCAAGCTTTTGAGAAAAACCGCCAGACGCAACACCGCCGTCGCCTGCCACTGGATACGCGGACAAGACCACAGCGAACTGCTGTGGGTGGTGGGTGACGCCAGCCAGTTCAATGAACATGGCGCAGTGCCAACCAACACCACCCAGCGTAGTGTGTTGCGGCAGGGCGATGAAAACGACTGGCATACGGGGGAGGATATCCATCTACTCACAGCGCTGGCGGCCCTGTTGCATGACCTGGGCAAAGCCAGCCAGGCCTTTCAGATGCGCTTGCGTGGAGCTTTGCAGGAACGCAACCAGTACCGCCATGAATGGGTGTCGCTACGTTTGTTCGAAGCCTTTGTGGGGGACGACGATGACGCCACATGGCTGAAGCGTCTTGCAAACCCCAAGCCGGAAGATGACGCGATGTGGCTTGCACGTTTGCACTGTGACGGAATGAATCCATCGATGCAGCTACCCTTTTCCCATTTGTCGCGCGCCCCGCTGGCGCAGGCCATTGGCTGGCTGGTGCTCACCCACCACCGTTTGCCAGTTGCGCCTGAAAAAGACGCAGACTCAGGGTCGCGTTTTTTAGGTAGCAAGGTCGGCTGGATGACTGCAAACGCGCTCAAGGACGTTCTCAAGCTCATGGACGCGGGATGGAATGAACGTACAGATGAAGGGAATGCCTCGAACTTGCCGCTGTACTGGACTTTTCCGCACGGTCTGCCTGTCACCACAGAACTTTGGCGAAAGCAGGCCTCGCGTCTGGCGCTGCGGTTGCAGGCATTGATTCAATCCAAAGGCAAGTGCGATTGGCTTGCAAACCCTTATGTCATGCATGTCTCGCGCCTGTGCCTGATGCTGGCCGACCATCACTATTCCAGCCTCACCGTTGATGAAAAGGGTCAGCCCGCTGCGGGGCGAGTCAAGGGACAAAAAGACTACCCGCTGCTTGCCAACACCCAGGGGCCAAACCACCAGCCGAATCAGGCATTGGATGAACATCTGCTGGGTGTGGCCAAACACAGTGCCGAAGTCACACACGCATTGCCACGCTTTGAGATGAACTTGCCTCGGCTGGCACGCCACCAGGCCTTGAAAAAACGTACGCAAGACCCGCGTTATCACTGGCAAAACAAGGCGGCCGACATAGCGCAGGCCATGCGTGAACGCAGCCGGCAGCAGGGCGCTTTTATTGTCAATATGGCTTCTACCGGCTGTGAAAAACACTAGCCAATGCCCGTTTTATGTACGCTCTGGCTGACCCGGCCCACGGGATGCGTTGCGCTTTTGCAATGGGCCTGCGCACACTGACCCTGCAAACGGGACGTGCTTTTCGTGACTTGTTAAGCCTTGGTGACGACGAACTGGCCATTCGCGTGGGTGGCAGTGCCAGCCGCGCTTTATTTGAGCATTACGAGCGCGAGGCTGAAAAAACCGGCTCCGCTTCGCGTCAGGCCTTGCTGGACGAGAACAGCCATGTGCTGTTTGACGGCAACTTTGATGCGCACCCCCTGTTGCAGCGGGTTACGCACGACCCGGCTGTCAAGGCTTTGCTGGCCGCGCCTGTGCTAGTTTGCACCATAGACCACCTAACACCCGCTACCGAAAGCCAGCGCGGAGGCCGACAGATTGCACCCATGCTGCGCCTGATGAGCAGTGACCTGGTGCTGGACGAACCTGATGATTTTGATATGGACGACCTGCCTGCACTGACCCGGCTGGTGCATTGGGCCGGTCTGCTAGGCGCGCGTGTGCTGCTGTCATCTGCCACCTTGCCGCCTGCCTTGATTCAGGGTTTGTTTGAGGCCTACCAAAATGGTCGCCAGCACTGGCAACGCAACCGGGGCGCGCGTCCTGGCCAGGCGGGGCAAACTGCCGACATCTGCTGCGTGTGGCTGGATGAGTTTGATGTGCTGCAAACCGATTGCGCTGAGGCCCAGGTTTTTGCCCAGTCGCACCATACTTTTACCCAGCGGCGTGCGAAAAAGCTGGCTGAGGCCGAAGTGCGCCGCCGGGCC
>JANNVO010000211.1:0-10894 GCA_031414475.1 Rickettsiales bacterium | reverse complement strand
TCATTTGGTTCCATTTGGTGAGTACATGCCATTAAAAAAGTATCTACCAATGAAGAAACTTACGCCTGGGGTTATTGATTATACCCCGGGTAATAGAGATATAGTTTTTTTAAAAGAGTTAAATTTACGCATTTGGCCGCTAGTTTGCTATGAATCGATTTTCTTTAATGAGGTAAGAATATCTAATACTGATGTTGATTTAATGGTTAATATTACTAATGATGCGTGGTATGGCCGGTCTTCCGGCCCGTTTCAGCATTTTCAGATAAGCAGAATGAGAGCGGTAGAAAATGGTTTGCCTCTTGTTAGGGCAGGAAATAATGGTATATCAGCAATAATTGATCCGGTTGGTAGGGTGATCAGTAGCCTTAATCTAAATGTAGTAGATACAATTGATGGTTATATACCATATAAGCTAACTCTACCCACCGTATTCTCTGATCGCGGAACTCTAAGTTTGATAATTGGAGTGTTTTTTGTGCTAATATTGCATTTATTATGTTTCTTTTTGTACCTTTTTTTAGAAAGATACAAAAAGAATACTTGAACAATTGAATAGTAAATAGTAACTTGTGGATGAATAGTGGGTTTAAGGTTTGTAGTGTAAGTGTATCTATATGGTTGAACAATCTGAGTCTAAGGGAAAAGCTGATAACGTCGATAAGTTAGTTAGCAGACGTTTGAAAATGAGAAGAGTAATGTTGGGCATGAGTCAGCAGGACATAGGTAAGGCTGTGGATGTTAGTATTCAACAAGTGCAAAAATATGAAAAAGCAACAAACAGAATATCAAGCGGTAAATTATTTACAATAGCAAAATTTTTGAAAGTACCGATTACTTATTTTTATGAACATAGTGATGAAAGCTCAATAATTACTAATGTGTTTGCAGAAGATGATGTTAAATACGAAGCTGAAGATGCTAATGCTGTTACCGAGAAAGAAATAGTTAATCTGATTAAGGCATTTAGTGAGATTAAAAGTTTGCAAAGTAGAAAAAAAATCACCGAACTAGTCAAAACAATGTCTTAGTTTTATGTCGGGCGAAGTTGCTGCTTCGTTACAAGCTCAGTATGACTTTGCTATGTTGCGTAGTGATTCTTGCCGTGACAACGTACCTAACCGGAGTTGTCATCATTTCTTATGTCAATTCTGGTTATTGGAACCAATTTCAGAATAATTAGTTATCCCAATAAAGGTCAATACCGGGCTTGCCCTGGGTTTTTATGCAATAGAATGGTTAATAAGTCAAGTTCGTGGTGACTCGGTGAGTGGGGATATGACTATTTTTATCAAGCTGAAATTTGATTGTTGACTATTTTGTGATAATCTGTTACTTCTGTGTTGTTACGTGTTGTTTATTCTCTAGAATTTAAAGAAAATAACTAAATAATAAAATGAATATAGCGTTTAATTTCAAACCTAATTTTCTACTTCTGGCAATTCTGCTGGCGGCGTAGCCGTTGCATATTCTCTATTACTAATTTTTATTGTGTTTTTTTGTGGGTGATATTGGTAATTTCACCTAAATATATTGTTATTAAAGGAAAATAAATATGAAAGTTGAAGAGAAAAATAAATTTGTTTCAATGTTGGTGTGGTTAAGTTTAACTTTGTTTTACTGTTATCAGTACGTACTTAGAATGTTACCTAATATCATTATGCCAGATATTATGAGCAAGTACCAAGTTGGTGCTGCCGAGTTTGGGTCTTTTGCTGGGATATACTATATTGGATATATTGCGGTTCACATACCAATTGGCATACTACTGACTAGGTTTGGTGGTAAAAAAATACTTCCTTTGTGCATAGCATTGACTGCTAGTGGTCTTGTTCCTCTGATATATTTTGACTTTTGGGGAAGTGTGGTTATTGGCAGGGCACTTACAGGTATTGGCTCTTCGGCGGCGATAGTCGGAGCGTTGCAGATTTTTCGTATAATATATCCTGACAAATTTGCTAGGATGCTTGGATTTACAGTGTCTGCTAGTTTAGTCACAGTAGTATACGTTGGGACACCACTTGCGAGTATTATAAAATCAGTAGGTATTGATGCAACAATTAACATACTGATATGTTCAGGAATTGTTCTTGCTCTCATCACATATATAATAATGCCAAAATCTGCTCAAGGAGTTTCCCATAGTGATATTTGGACGGATATTAAGGCTGTAATTTGTAATTATAAATTACTATTTGCTAGCCTGTTTGCTGGGTTTATGGTTGGTCCACTTGAAGGGTTTGCTGATGCGTGGGGTAGTGCCTTTATGATTGCAGTTTATGGCATTGAAAAAACATTGGCAGATTCCCTAACATTATCTATATTATTTGGTATGTTTATAGGATGTATTATTCTGCCATATATTGCGGATAAAACCAGGCTGTATCTTGGAGTAACTATAGCTTCAGGTATAGGAATGATTATATGTTTTGTATATATCTTAAGTGGCGGTGCTAATGAAAAATCGTTGTACTATACATGCTTAATTACTGGTATATTCTGTGCTTATCAGGTAGTGATCATTTCCAAGATAGCAACTTATGTTTCTGAGGAAAGAAGTGGAATGGCGGCAGCTGTTGCGAATATGATAATCATGACATTTGGTTGGGTTTTTCATAATGCTATTGGTATGAGTTTAGACAAATCATGGGATGGTACTTTGACAGGCGGTATAAAGTCATATAGTTCTGAAGGATTTGTCACTAGTATTTCAATTATCCCAATAGCGATATCTTTGGCAGTGGTTGGATTTACTGTGATGGGAATCAGTAATATTATTCATGCACAGATACAACAAAAAGCGAGAAAATCATGAGAATTGGTATTATACCGCTAATAATAATTATTTTGCTGCCTCACTTCGTTGGGGCAGCAGATAACATGCCAGGTGAAATAGACCAACTAATAAAGCAAGCTGATCCAAACTTGAATATTGGTATAAAAATTACAAATTTAGATCAAGGGAAAGTTATTTTTGAAAAGAATGCTGACAGGTATTTTATTCCAGCCAGTACATTAAAGTTTATTACTATTGTATCTGTTCTTGAGCATTTTGGTGAAAATTACAACTTTACCAGTGATTTATTGCATAAGAATCAAGATTATTACCTAAATATTTATGACCCAGATTTTGGAGTTGATGACCTTGAATATTTCGTTGCTGAGCTTGCCAAGCATTCAGGCAAAAATATAAAAGGAAATATTTATATCGTGGATAATAAATTTTCTGTACCAGCAATTATAAGAGATAAAACTCTTAGTGATTCTGTATATTGTTATGGTGCACCAGTAACATTGACTCATGTGAATAGGAACTGCAGCAAATTAGATGTTGCACCAGGAAATTTAGGTGGCAGTATTGAAATTAGTCCAAATAAGAATTTTCCCTATACCATAATTAATGAGGCTAAGACCATAGCTGAAAATGAGAATGATAGACTGCGTGTGAATATAGAAGATAATAAATATATTATCAAAGGCACTTTAAGTAAGTCCACCGGTCCAGTAACGATTGCGGCAGTTGCAAATGATAATTTGTCTCAGGTTAAGTACCATTTAGAAAAACAACTTGGCAATCATGGGATAATATTAAAAGGAAAAATATTATTTAGTGATGATAAAGTAAAAGATGCAAAAACAGTAGCCTCTTTACCAAAAAATATTAAGGATCTTGCTGCTAAGGCTATGAAAAAATCTGATAATTTTATGACAGATTATTTTTTAGCTCAGTTTGCTTCCAAACATGCTATTACTGAGTGGGACTGGGCTGCAGCTAAATTAAAAGAGGTTGTTGCTAAGAAATTTAATGTTGACTTAACGAGGTCAGACCTAAGGGATGGTTCTGGTATTTCAAGACAAAATTTGTTGACGGTGAATCAATTTGATAGCTTGTTAAAAGCAGTGGCTAAAAGTGAAAATTTTGAGCTAGTAAAATTAATTCTTGCTGGCCCGAGTGATGATTCTACATTGCATGAACGTTTTGATGGTTATGATATTTATGCCAAAACAGGCTCTTTAACAGGGGTGGCTGCCTTAGTCGGATATTTCTATGATTCTAAAAGGGAGCTTCACAGCTTCGTGATTATGGCAAATAATTTTTATCAAAATCGTCCGCGCTATCACAAATTAGAAGAAGATATTATCAAATTAGTGAGTAAGTGATATCTTGAGATATATAGTCAAAACAGTTGAATTGTGGTGCAAAACTCTTCGTAGCAAGCGAGTTGTCAGAGTGGGCTCGAAAGAAAAGTCATTCCGAGCTTGACCCGGAATCTCGGTAAGTGGGGTTTTTTTAGAATTTCAGCTAAGAAGAAAATTCCTGGTCAAGGCAACAAGTGCATGTACCAGGTAATCTTCTTATGCATCAATTTTGTCTTCGTCTAAATGCGTTTTTTCATAATTCTCGTGGCGCATTTGAGCTTCGATGCAGAGAGTAGCTACTGGTCTGGCTTCAAGGCGTCTGAGGCCAATTTTTTCACCGGTTTCTTCGCAGTAACCATAATCGTTTTTATTTATTTTTACGATTGTATGTTCAATCTTATCGATTAATTTTCTATACCGGTCTCTGGTTCTAAGCTCAATGCTCGTTTCTGTTTCAACACTTGCTCGGTCAGTAAGATCAGATTCGTTCCAATTTTCTTCTTTAAGGTGGTCAAGGGTATCGCGCGACTCCTCTAGCAACTCTTCTCTCCAGTTTTTCAACTTTTGTTTAAAATATTCAAGCTGCATTGGGTTCATGTATTCTTCGTCTTCGGAAGGTTTATAACCAGCTGGTAAAATGATTTTTTCCATATGTTCCCTTTAAAAATTTATACAAACTCAATATAGCGCATAAGCAAAAGTTAACGCAAGAATATTTTGTTAAAAATTTTCTTTGGATTCAGGGTGCGCTTTCTCGTATACAGATTCAAGGTGTAGCTGATTAATTTTTGTGTATCTTTGAGTTGTAGAAAGGCTTTGGTGGCCTAGTAAGTCCTGAATTGATCGAAGATCTGCTCCGTTTTCTAGTAAATGTGTGGCAAAACTATGTCTGAAAGCATGAGAGCTTAAATATTCTGGTAAACCAAGGAGTCGTCTTAGATGAATTAATTCTTTATTAAAAACTGCTCTTTGTAGTGGGCGACCTAATTTCCCTCGAAATATTGGTTCGTTACTTTCGATAATAAAGGGCATAGTGCTAAGATATTTTTCTATAAGCAACCTTGACTCTTGAATCCAAGGTATTAGACGCTCTTTATTGCCCTTACCTAATATTTTTATAAATTCATGATTATCAATATGTTTACGAGTTATTGATAGTGCTTCTGATATTCTAAGACCACTAGCATAAATAAGTGTAAGTAGTGCTTTGTTGCGAAGATGAATCCATTCTTCTTCGCCAAGCATTTCTATATTTTCAATAGCAGTATTGGTCTCAAACTTGGTTAAGGCTTTCGGAAGAGTTTTAGGTTTCTTGGGGCTACGTACCGTATATATAGCATGACAATTAATGTCATATTTTTTTTCAAGAAATCTATAAAAATTCTTGATAGAAGATAGAGCCCTGGCGCTTGAGCTTGCGCTGTAATCATCCCGATGCCTAGCTGATAACCAACTTCTAATAAGCCGGATATCAACAGATTTGATCATGTTCAAGGTAGTGTTACCGGAGTTATAATGTCCTGTAAATGTTAGGAAGTGATTTAAATCGTTGTGATATGAATCTGTTGTATGTTTTGAATATGCTCTTTGCTTAGACAAGTATTCAAGCCATGCGGTAGTTATTTTTTGTAAAACATCTTCTATGATAATCACTTTACTTGCCTATGCAAAAGTTACTAAATATTTCGCCCAAAACTTCATCTACAGTAATTTTGCCGGTAATATTACTGATTGCTCTCATAGTCATGCGCAAATCCTCTGCTGCTAAGACTAAATCATTATTTAAGGAGAAGGTTGACATATATTCAAGTGCTTTTTGTAGTTCCGATCGATGGCGAGCTCTAGTGATTTGAGGTGATTCAGATGGGCTAGCGATTTTGTGAGCTATAGATATTATTCCTGTAATTATTTCATCAAGACCTTTTTGATTTTTGATTGAAACATTGATTGGTTTATGGTCATACATAGTTTGGGGTAGAGTGTCAGAAACCAGATCCATTTTATTGAAAACTATAATCGTGTTAGCGTCCATTATGTCTCTAAAATATTCTTTGTTGTCATTTAGTCTTGAAGCGTCGTATAGGATTATCTTAATGTCTGAGTTTTTGGCTGCGTTCCAGGCTCTATTTATTCCTTCTTGCTCAATTATATCCTCTGTATGATCATGAATGCCTGCTGTATCTTGCAATATGATCGGATAACCACCAATATCAAGATGCCCCTCAATCACGTCTCTTGTGGTGCCAGCAATATTTGAAATTATAGCTATTTCACGTTTCATCAAATAATTTAGCAAGCTAGACTTGCCGACGTTGGGATGACCAACTATCGCCAGTTTTATTCCGCTACGTAGCCTTTCGCCACGGTGATTGTCGTCAAGATGTGCCTTAATTTCATTGGTTATTTTGTCTACTAGTTGGCGCACTCCGTTTATTGTTTCTTCTGGAATATCTTCATCAGGAAAATCGATATATGCTTCGATCAAGCTTATTATTTTTAGTAATTCTTTGCGCCAGTGTTCGTATATTTTTTCGAGTCCACCGCCAAGTTGTCCAATTGCTTGCTTATGTTGCAGCTGGGTTTCTGCCTCAATAAGGTCAGCCAGTCCTTCTGCAGCAGTTAGATCGATTTTCCCGTTTAAAAAAGCTCTTTTAGCAAACTCTCCAGGTTCTGCTATGCGCATATCTTCTAGTGACGCTAGGACTTCGTGCATCATTTTGATTACCGCGATACTGCCGTGAGTATAGATTTCAGCTGAATCTTCGCCAGTAAAACTAGATCTTCCTTTAAAAAAGACGACTAGAGCATCATCAATTTGTAGATTGTTTTTTGGATTGTAAATCTTTCTAAAATACAATCTACGAGGTTCAAATTCAGTATTAGTTTGGCGAACAAGCTGCTTGATGGACTTAAGAGCAGTTGGACCAGAAATTCTAAACACAGAAACTCCCGCTTTACCTTGTGCTGATGCTTGTGCAAAAATAGTATTCATTAGACCTCCTGCATAACCCATTCTGAGTAGTAATTTTGTTGTCAAAATTTGTCTCCGCTCCTCACGTACCAAACGTACGTTGCGGTGCTCACCTGCATTTTCCTAAAAATCCCTCACTCATTTATGAATTATGCAAGAGGTTTATTAATCCAAACCTATTGAAAGGAAGTTACATTTCCACTATTATACTTCTAGTTTGTAATTAATACAAAGCCATTATCAGGATATCTATATGGTTAAAAGCCCAAATCACGACAAGTCTTTAGCTCTTAGCAAGCTGCATTGCAGAATCAATGACTTTAGTTCCGAAATACTCGAAATAGTCAATGCTGAAAGTAAGGGTAGTTTATACACCAAATTTGTACGCAAATTTCTTACCTATATTCCTGTTGATTATCGTTCAAAAGATAAGATAGAATTATTTGGTGACTTTACACACGAAGCTTTTGATTTTTTTCTCCACCGCCCACCGGCTAAGCGCAAAATAGAGATTTTGACGAACGAGTTTAAGGATAACCCAGCGATAACTATTCTGATTGCTGCTGAAAATAGGCCGTTTATTATCGACTCGCTAAATAGTTTGCTTGCAAAACTGGGGCTACAAACGATTTTTACTTTTCATCCAGTAATTAATAGTATCCGTGATGAAAAGGGAAATTTAACTGATATTGCTGATAAGGGGGAGAGGGGGATTAATGAGTATCTTGTATATATCAAGATACTTGGAACGTTTGATAAAAAAACATTGTTGAAAATAAAAACCGAAATAAACAACATAATTGATCTAGTAGACTATACCTACAACTCATGGCAAACACTGCTTAATAAGAGCATTGCCATTACTACAGATATTGTTCATCACAAAGATACCTATGAACAAGCCAATTTACCAGCCGAAGAAACATTAGATTTTTTGAATTGGTTACAGAAGAATAACATCACATTTCTTGGATCAGTGGATTTTGATTTAAAAACTAAGACTTTAGTTCGCCAAGAAGGCGTTAAGGAAATATGGCAAGACAATATCGAGGAAATTTCAACAATTATTGAGTTTTCGAGTAGTGACTACTACAGAACCAGGCTGGTTATGCTTGGTAAAATAAACAAACTATCACCGGTGCATAGAAATGCTTTGGTTGATTATATTCTTATAAAACGCATAGATGAAGATGGAGTATATAGAACGGGTACGATTATTTTTGGTTTGTATGGAACGGCGATTTACTTCCAGTCAATCAAGAATATACCAATTTTGCGTGGGAAAATGAGTTATGTTCTTGATGAATCTGATTTTCCTGTAAATGGCTATAACGCTAAGAAAATAAAGAATATTATTGAATCTCTGCCAAGAGATACTCTTATTCAAATCGATGAAGAAGATTTATATTGCATGTGTATTCACATGCTCTCGAGTATGCGCAGTCATAAGTTAAAATTATTTGTGCAGCAAGATTGGTCTGGTTCGTTTATCAACGTGATTGTGTTTTTACCAAGAGAACGACTTACACCAGAAGTATATAACGAGATTTGTCATTATCTAGCTCAAAAATTTGATAGTGAGATAATATCAGACAATATTACGGTAGTAGCTCAAGATTTTTCTCATCTTTTTGCTACGCTGCCTATCCATGATAGGTCAAGACTTGATTTTTCACATGACGAAATGGAAGCTGACCTGATAAGAATAACTACTAACTGGTCAGAAGGTTTATTGCATAAACTTTGTGAAGAATTGGGTGAATATGAAGGGGGATTGAGGCATAAAGAAATTGAACCTTCTTTTCCAGCTGAATATAGACACAAGTTTGATGCTAATACATCAATTGATGACGTACATCATCTAGAGCAAGCAACGAAGCAAGGCAGATTGATATCAAACTTAGTTCCGAGCGACAATAATGAATTTTTCTTAAAATTTTATAGTCCAGAAGTAAGGCTGACGTTATCTGATACATTGCCTGCTATTGAAAATCTTGGATTTATAGCAATAGATGAGCAAAGTTTTGCTATTACTGAATCGTTGGATTTTAAAAAAAGTTGGCTTTATGAATTCAAGCTACAGAGTCCTGTTAAAATCGATGTTCCTGCTGACGTATTAAAGCATAATATCGAAGAAGCTCTAAGCAAGATGAGTACTGGTGAATTAGCAAGTGATATTTTAGGGAAGCTTATAGCTCTTTCTGGGTTTAACTGGGCAAAAGTAAAATTACTCAAAGCGATCACGCGTTATTTGCATCAAACAGGCTTCCTATATGGGAAAGGATATGTTCAGCAGACACTAGTAAAGCATTACAAATACACTCATATGCTAATGGATTTATTTGAAGCGATGTTCGATCCTAAGGTGCGTTCTAAAGATAAGGTTGACATACTTTCTTTACAACTGAGTAGCTATCTAGACACGGTAGAAAGTAGTACTGAGGATAAGGTGTTAAACAATATGCGCTTAATAGTAGAAGCAATTGTAAGAACGAATTTTTATCAGAAAGATAAAGATGGTGGTATCAAGAATTATTTATCATTTAAGTTTGATTCTAGCAAGGTTCCAGACTTACCGTTACCTGTTCCATATGCTGAGATTTTTGTTTACTCAAATGAGTTTGAGGGGATCCATCTTCGTGGTGGAAAAGTAGCTAGAGGTGGGCTTCGTTGGTCGGACCGCGGGGAAGATTATCGCACGGAGGTGCTTGGTCTTTTAAAAGCCCAGATGACCAAAAATGCTGTTATTGTTCCAGTTGGTTCAAAAGGAACTTTTTACCTTAATTTCTCTCAAGGTGACATGAGTCGTGATTCTTATATGCAAAAGGCGGTGGCATGTTACCAAGATTTCTTAAGAGGCTTACTAGACTTAACTGATAATCTTGTGGATGGTAAGATAGTGCAACCGACAGATACAGTTATTTATGATGATGAGAACCCTTACTTAGTAGTAGCTGCAGATAAGGGGACGGCGACTTTTTCAGATTATGCTAACGCTGTATCCCAGGAATATAATTTTTGGCTAAGAGATGCTTTTGCTTCGGGTGGATCACGTGGTTATGATCATAAAAAAATGGGTATTACGGCTAAAGGAGCGTGGATATCAGTTGTTTTACATTTTCATGATAAGGGTGTGAATGTACAAAAAGAACCATTCAATGTGGTAGGAATAGGCGACATGTCAGGAGACGTATTTGGTAATGGTATGCTCTTGTCAAAATATATTAAGCTTGTCGCCGCTTTTAATCATGAACATATTTTTATCGATCCAAACCCTGATTGTGAGAGTAGTTATCAAGAACGACAAAGGTTATTTGACCTACCAAGAAGTAAGTGGACTGATTATAATAGTTCTCTTATTTCAAAAGGAGGAGGAGTTTTTGAAAGGTCGGCTAAAGTAATAAATATTTCAAAAGAAATACAAGAGCTATTGAATATTTACAAAGATCATGTTGTACCAGATGAATTAATTAGAGCTATTCTAAAAGCTAAAGTTGATTTAATATGGAATGGTGGTATAGGTACCTATATCAAAGCTTCTTCGGAAAATAATATTGATATCGGTGATAAGGCAAATGATAATTTGCGAGTAAATGGGAATGAGGTAAGGGCAAAAGTGGTCGCTGAAGGCGGAAATGTCGGAGTGTCTCAACTCGGGAGAATTGAATATGCATTAAATGGCGGTACTCTTAATACAGACTTCATTGATAATTCTGCTGGTGTTGATTGTTCTGACCACGAAGTAAACATAAAAATTGCCCTTAATTTAGCTGTTGCAAAAGG
>JANNVO010000210.1:0-2154 GCA_031414475.1 Rickettsiales bacterium | reverse complement strand
GGGAGCAAGCTTGCTTGTTCCCGGCTCCTCTTCGCTTCGCTCCGCACCTTCGGTCGCGAGACAAAGTTCTTCGCACTGCCGTTCCGGCCGAAAATTCTGGCAGAATCTGGCCCTTACCGCTGCCGCGTGGCATAACTAGTCCGTAAGAGACTTCCCGTCAACCCCACCTGATTGAATTTATGGCCCGGCATCTGCCGGGCCTTGTGTTTCTGCACTCTGGGACGTTTTCCGCTACGGCGCAGGCCGTCCTTCAGGACGACAAGGCCTGCTGCTGTGGGCAACACCCACAACAGTTTGATTGCACTTTCTCGCCCTCAACGCCACGTCAGTTCTCAACGATTGCCAGACTGCATTTCCGTAAACGGTCTTGTTGAATGCGTGAACTGCTGCACTCGGACCACTGTATAAACCGCACCCGGAGGCCTCATTCGTTGCTCGGTGATGCCCTTGTACTGAGGATCAGTCAGCGCAAGTTTTGGCAACCAACTGGTTATTCAGGCTCTCTCCGGGTCGGTCTGACCTGTTGTCTACGCTGTCGCTCTGGCGTTGAATGGTTTACTGCTTGCTACGGTATTGCTTCGCCACTTCGATGCAGTTTCAGCCCCGCTGCACCATCGGGTGTTTCAGCCAGGCTTCGGGATCGTAGGCTTCGCCGCGCGCGAGCATCGCCCAGATCTGTCGCGCATGCTTGTTGGCTATCGCTACCAGCACCTTGCCGAAGGGCAAGCGTGCCGCGAGTTGCACAATCCATTGTTGTTCCGGTGTCATCTTGTCTGCCGGCGTGACCTTTGCGCGCTGCAAACTGCTGCGTGCGCCCTGGATCAGCAGCGTGCGCAAATACGCGTCGCCCCGACAACTGATGCTGCCCAGCAGCACCTTGCCACCAGTGCCGTACTGGCTGGGCGTCAGCCCCATCCATGCGGCGCATTGCCGACCGTTCTTGAAGTCGCGCGCGTTGCCGATGGTGGCCACCATGGCGTCGGTCGTCAGCCAGCCAACGCCGGTGATCGCGCCGATGCGCTGGCACCGTTCATCCTGCCCGGCATGCGCCTTGATGCGGGCATCGCAGGCTGCCATGCCGGCCTCAATGGCCTCCCAGTGCCGTTGCTGCAGTCGCACCAGCTCGACGAACTCCGTCGGCAGGTGGTGCTCGTCCAAACGTGCCAGCATGCGGCGCAGGGCGACGGCCGATTTGTTGATGACGACGCCAAATTCGGCAAGCAGGCCGCGAATCCGGTTCATCACCGCAAGAACATCCTTCTTGTAGCCTTCACGCACACGGTGCCAACTCAGGCGCGCCTGCTGCTCCCCGGTTTTCACGCCGACAAACCGCATGTTTCCCTGGCGCGCGGCGGTCGCAACGGCTTCCGCATCGTTGCGATCGTTCTTGATGGTTCCGCTCTTGCGAAACGGTTTTACAAACTGCGCCGCCATCAGTTTTGGCATCAGGCCGTGACTGCTGCACAGGCGGCCCCAATAGTGGGCGCTGCTGCAGGCTTCCATCGCCACGACCGTGCCGGCAGGCAACTGCATCAGCCATTCCGGCAAGGCTTCCCGTTTCAGCTCGCGACGAGCGGTAATCCGCCCGCGCTCATCCATGACACAAACCGAAAACACCAGTTTTGCGAGATCGATACCGACAGTTGTAGACTCCATGACTGACTTCCCCTTCTCGTTTAATTGAACGTCGAAACTCAATCATGGCACTCAGATGCCGGTGCGGCTTTGCCGCTTGGGAAGGGGAAGTCTCTTTCTACTCGCTGAAGGCTGACGTCCCTGACGGGCCGCCGCCTTAGCTCAAACGTTAGCCCTCAAGGAATTATGGTCGCGAGTTTCTTCTTGGCGCTTGTCGTCGCAGCAGTCGCGCTTGCCTATGTTCATGCCTTTGTGCTGTGGCTCTATCTAGGCTTGAGCGTCATTACCTTCGCGATCTATGCCATGGATAAGTCTGCGGCTCGTAGCCGTGGGCAGAGAACACCGGAGAACACTCTTCATGTTCTTGCGCTGTTGGGCGGTTGGCCTGGTGCAATGTATGCCCAGCAACTGTTGCGGCATAAATCCAGTAAGCGCTCCTTCTTGGCGGTTTTCTGGCTCACGCTGGTGGCGAATGTGGTCGTGTTGGTCTACGTTCTATCCCCATATGGCTCTTGGCTA
>JANNVO010000209.1:0-7674 GCA_031414475.1 Rickettsiales bacterium | reverse complement strand
CAAATGGAACCAAATGAGCTTTATGGTAATCAAATAGTAACTCGCCCGCTCCATCCAAAGCAATTAATGAAGAATACATTTCATAATCATCACCTGACAAACCATTGTCATTAACTCCTCCAGATAGTAATATTTGTTCTTCTTTGGCAAAAATTGACATTAGGCTATTGTAAATTGGCCTGTAATAGTACGGTACGGTTAAAGCAGCTTCAGACCATATAATTATGTCTGGCTCGCCTTCTCTACGTGACATTTCAATTTGCTTATCCAGATTATTCCATAAAGCATTTGCATCCCACTTAGCAATTTGTGGAATAGACGGCTGAACAATACGAACCTTTATATCGCTATACTCGGTCGGATTATCTATTAAACGTAAGTATCCATACGAAGTAGAAATTACTAAAATCACTATAGATATAATTGTTCTAGATACCAACAACCCTTTGCTATAAAAACTCGACCCTATAAAAACTGCAATAAAACTTAGCCCCAGTACCCCAAATATGCTAGCTGGTTGAATAAGAACTTCAGAAATAGAAAAAGCATACCCAAGTAAAGCCCAAGGCAATCCGGTGAAGATCCATGAAATCAGCCATTCAATAAAGACCCAAGTCACACAAAATATTATGTGATATAAAAAAGACAATCTAAATCTCCAGGAAATGGCAGCTACAAGAGCAATGAAAATAGCCATAAAGGAGGGTAGACCGAATAAAGCAAAAGGCACTGCCCACCAGAATTCTTCTATATACACCGCCACACCGAAAGAAATCCAATATAGACTTGCAAGAAAAAACCCAAACCCAAACATATATCCAAAAAACAAAGCCTGACGTATTGTACTACTCTTACGTATCTGGGCGCACAACACAGACAACATCAAAAGACCAGGGAAGAAATATAGAGGCGCAAAGGCAAGACCACAAATCAACCCCGAAATAAATGATAGCTTTCTTCTTAAAATCATTACTAAACCGCTTGTACAAAGTTATTTTCGATGATATACAAATTAAATTCACATGTATAGTCAACTAATTAGGTATTTTATGGCGATCGATTCAACAAAATTGCTTACTGGTAAAAAAGGTATTATTACAGGTGTTGCAAATAATCTTTCTATTTCTTGGGCTATAGCACAAATTGCCAAAGCACATGGAGCAGATATTGCACTGACCTATCAAGGCGAAGTGCTTGAAAAAAGGGTAGCGCCATTAGCAAAAGAAGTTGGTGCTGACTTCATATATGAGTGCGACGTTACTAATGAGCAATCAATGGACAAGTTATTCGAATTTACAAAAGAAAAGTGGGGAAAACTTGATTTTCTTATCCATGGAATAGCTTTTGCAGATAAAGAAGAACTCAAAGGAAGATATATCGACACGTCGCTGCCAAATTTTTTAAATTCGATGAATATTTCATGTTACTCCCTTACAGCCCTTGCAAAACGAGCAGAGCCGTTAATGAGTGAAGGTGGATCTATAATTACCCTAACATATTATGGTGCTGAGAAAGTAATTCCAAACTATAATGTAATGGGACTAGCCAAATCAGCCCTAGAAACTAGCGTTAAATATCTAGCCTATGATATGGGACGGAATAATATTAGAGTCAATGCAATTTCTGCAGGGCCCATAAGAACTTTAGCTGCAAGTGGTATTGGTGATTTTAAGTCGATGCTCAGAATGCACGAATCAACATCCCCTTTAAAGCGTAACACTACGCAACAAGATGTAGCCGGCGCAGCTTTATATTTGATAAGCCACTTGGCTAATGGCGTAACTGGCGAAATACATTACGTAGATTCAGGGTATAATATAATGGGTATGGGCGTCACTGAAAAAGTGTAACATCACCCCAACAATAAGTGATCTGTTTACTGTTGAAGCCCCATAGGTTTTAAGTAAGCTTAATTTATGAGACTGTAAAAACGAAATCGCTCTGTTCATAACTGAACAATAACTTTTCGCCATTAGATATGGTTCTTTAAAAATAAAAAAAGCTCAAGGGGGTTACATACATGATCGAAAACACTGAATTACTCACTAGCCAACTTATAGTACAAATTAGCCTCTTTATTGCAGGAATAATTGGAATAACCGGAGGAACAATCCAAATGTATCTAGGGCAACCGGATACATCGCAGCGATTAGACAACGTACATCGGTTTATGGCTGGAGTATATTTTTCTACTGGACTGATCAATTTGTGGGCAGCGATTACCATACAACAGCAAGGATTCCTAGTTTATCTTCTAGCCTTTGGCATATTTTTTGCAGGAATAGGTCGACTTATTTCGATAAAGAAGGTTGGACTACCAAAACCAACTGCCCTCTGGATTGGATATCTTGTTCCCGAGTTAGGATTACCATTTGTAATCGCAATAGCACATTATATAAGTCACTATAGTTAACTTGACGCCCCAAACAATATTCTATTCAGACAACTCATTAAGATGAAATTTTATACTATTCAGAAATGGAAAGTACTCAACTCTACAATTTTGTTTATTATTAATACAACGATCAAGATCATTTGGTTGTAAATCTTGTAATGGCAATTTATTGTCAGGATCATACCCTATTGGCTCGACAAAACATTTGCCTCGCTCATCGTCATTCAGATATGGAGCCATTGCATAATTCAGATTAAAGCAGTCAAATGATTCTTTCTTATTGGTAAAATTAAATTGTGGCTTTTATACCTTGTTTAATCAAAAAGCCCACATCCTTAGCTCTTAGAATAAATTCTAATTGTGCAGAATTTAAACTAGTTTGAATTCTAATCGTTTGATTTATAACAATTAACAAAGATAATATAAAAACAACCAATAAAGCTGCGAACTCTTTTGTTTTTAAATTATAGTGCTGCAAAATTTTCTTAATGTACACAGAAGCTATAATTGCAAATATTAAACAATAACATCCTAAATACCTTATTAAAGATGCTGTTTTTATCGCCTCTGAATAAGAAAATGCAAAAAAGTAGAGATATAACCGCCAAAGGCAGAATAGCCCACCAAATATTACAGCACTTTTAAAATAAAACTTACACTCTTCAGCATATTCCTTATTTTTTGACTTTCTTATACCATACCAAGCAAAGCCGATTAATACATAAATTAGCAAACTTCCTTCTTTTATTAAAAATATTGCCAAAAACTTAATGTAGTTTATGACTAGTAGTAAGCTCTGTTCGTTAAATGATTTAGCTAAAACTAATAAATTACCAAAACTATGTTCTGTCCTACCAAAAAAATCATGCGTATCTCTAAAGTAACTGGCCCAAATAAAATTGCTCATTATTGGAGCACAAAATATCAACAAGTAGAGAATAAAATTATATTTTAATTCCAATCTCTTTTGCTCTCTAATGTCTTTAAAGATAATGATCGAACCAGCTATTAGAGCTAATATCAAGCCAATTTCTCGAAATAAAGGCAATAGTACAAAAATTGGGAACGATGTGATTATAGCCCTTTTCTTATTTGTCTCTAAAATATATATCGCAACAATTGAACAAAACATTAGACCAATAGTACTATCATTATAAATCGACCGAATACCTGTGGTGTACAGCATAATGATCGCTAATATCGGAGTAATAATGAAAACGCTGTTCCAAAATTTTTTATTGGCCATTAATGGAGCCAAAAAAATCAAATGAAAAATAAAATGCGCTAGTAATGCCTTTGCTTCAGAATATCCAGAAAATAATAACATAAAGTAATGATACACTGCTGGCCCACGTGGATAGTGAGCATGTATAGGCAATATCGACGTGAACATGTCCCGTTTTTCAAATACACCACTAAGCAATAGCTCCTTACTTGACTCTCCCCAAAATGTAAAATCATCCCAAGAGCTAAAATATGCATTTCTAGTATAAAAAGCATAAATTAAAATAATACAAATCAGAATAGTAATTTCGCCTAAATACTGCCTCAAGCAATAGAATAATTCTTTTCTGTCTAAATAAGCATAAGTAAAAAAACTAACCATACCCATAATATAGACAAGATAAGTAGCTAGAAACAGCCGCTCACACATTGCACAGACATATAGGAAAACCATTATTAAAGACAGAGAAGCAGGAAGAGAATAAGTAAATTTAACCTTGAAATACCTTGTTGGTAAGTAAGCTATACCAAAATAAGCTAATATAGAAATTAACATAGTATTTTCTCCACTGCAAGCAAGACTAGATATAATACCAAGTCCCAGATTAAATGAGACAAATGAATTTCAGGGCGAACTTGCACAGCGTACAGTTGTACGTGAGCATAAGGGAGATCCGCAAAATTCGTTGGCTCATTTAAAAATAGGACTTGGTATAACAAATTAAATTAACAAAATTAGTACATTATAAACCCAGACTCTTTGGATTAACGTATTTAAGCCAAAGATCTATCATTAACTTTGTTATTACCAGAGCAGTATACATCGAACAAACAATACCTATAGTTAGAGTAACAGCAAACCCTTTGATCGTACCAACACCGAAGCTATACAGCAAGAACGCAGCTATCAGGGTTGTAACATTAGAGTCAGTAATCGTGGCAAAAGCCGATTCAAAACCTAACTTCACAGCATACAGATTGGAACAACCTTTTGAAAGTTCTTCACGTATCCTCTCATATATGAGCACATTAGCATCAACCGCCATGCCTATCGTTAAAATAATACCCGCAATACCAGGTAAAGTCAGTGTGGCTTGCAGCATAGAAAGGAGTGCAAAAATATATAGCAGCGCTATTACCAAAGTAATGTTAGCAATCAAGCCAAGAATCCCGTATGCAAGAACCATGAATACAGCAACAAAGATAAAACCTACAATAGCAGCAGTTTTACCTGACTCAATTGAATCTGCACCAAGATTAGGACCGATTGACCTCTCTTCTACGATTTTTAGTGGCGCTGGCAAAGCACCAGCTTTGAGCATTAAAGCTAGCTCGGTTGCTGATTCAACAGTAAAGTGCCCAGAAATAATACCATCACCACCAATAATAGGATCATTAATAACCGGAGCACTTAAGACTCGTCCATCAAGGATGATCGCCAAACGCTTGCCTCGGTTTTTTGTTGTTGCTTCAGCAAATTTCTTAGCACCCATGTTGTTCAAAGAGAAATGCACCACTGGCATAGCTTCTTGGAACTGCGCTTGAGCATTATTTAGCTGATCACCACTGACTATCACCTTTTTCTTAATAACCATTATCTCAGAACCATCTTCCGATTTAACGATTTTAGAATCAAGTGGTGCATGACCAGCTTTAGCACGCTCTAAGTTGGCACTATCATCAACTAAATGGAAGGTAAGTTTTGCAGTTTTGCCTAACACTCTCTTGAGTTCAGCTGGATTTTCTTCTCCTGGAACTTGTAACAAAATATCTCTTACTCCCTGACGCTGAATAGTCGGCTCTTTTGTCCCAGTGCTATCAACTCTCATTCTGACAATTTCTATTGACTGATCAATAACTTTATCCTGAAGCTGATTCAGTGCATATTCACTGTAATACAAGGTCATAATGTTACCTTCAACAACAAAGGAAAGATTAGGATCAATGCTTCTTATGATTTTTTTTAAACTTTTGAGATCATCATTATCTCGAAAATCAAATTTAATATTATTTCTTGATACCTGAAGGTTTCTATAACCAATTTTCTCATCTCTTAAATACTTTCTTAGAGACTCGGCAACCGACTGACTAACATCATCCATATAGCTATCAAAATCAGCACTAAGAAGAAGATGGGAACCTCCCCTTAGGTCCAATCCTAAATTTACTTTGTCACCAGGAAACCAACTCAGACGATGATTCATAAAATTTGGCAATACGTATAAAATCGCGACTATAGTAAATATTACAGAAATAATAAATTTGAATTTTGATATTTTTTGCACAACAAACTCTTACAATTGTTATTATTTCTTTTTTTGCTTCACAGGAGAATCAGATTTGTTATCAATTTGCTTCTTGTCTTTACTATCTTCTGGTTTTTTACTCCTACTAACTATATCAGCAATCGAAGTTTTTAGCACTTTAACCTCAACGTCTTTTGCAATTTGTAACATTACAGTATTATCGCTGTCATTGATTTTACTAACAACTCCAAATAAACCAGAGTTTGTCATTACTTCTTCCCCTTTCTTTACACCAGAAACTAAAGATTCTTGATTACGACGCTTTTTTTCTTGTGGACGAATAAGTAAAAAATAGAACACCACAAAAATCAGTACCATTGGGACAAGGCTTGTCCATCCACTAGACTCAACTGGGGGAGGAGCTGCTGCAGCACTACTTGCATCTTGAACGGTAATAGTATCTGTTGTATCCATTTTGTACCTCTATAAATATCTAATCAAGTTTTTGCTATATTATACATGCTTATACCAAGCGTCAAATTAAATCAGACTAATGAATTTAAGAGCGAGACTGCGCTAGCTGTACCAATTGTACGTGAGCACAGTCGAGACTCGCAAAATTCGTTTTGTATCAGTTAATTTGACGCTTGGTATTATTTGTCTCTTTCAATTGCTTATTGTACAGCTTGTAATATTCCTTTTGAAGTTTTAGCAATTCTGAATGCTGACCCTGCTCTACAATTTTACCATTTTTCATTACCACAATCTGATCGGCGTCTTTAATGCTTGCTAATCTGTGAGTTATGATCATAGTTGTCCTACCCACCCTCAGCCTTGCCAATGAATCTATTATTGATCTCTCAGAATTTGGATCAAGCGCACTTGTTGCCTCATCTAGGACAAGAATTGGAGCTTCCTTTAAAAAGGCTCTAGCAATTGACAATCTTTGCCTTTGACCCCCAGATAGAGTTGTTCCATTCGAACCTACCATTGTATCGTACCCCTCGGGCAAGGCAAGAATAAATTCGTGAGCATCAGCAGACTTAGCAGCCTTGATTACCAAATCTCTTGAAGCTCCAGTCGTTCCGTAAGCAATATTCTCCAGAACGCTAGTATCGAAAAGCACTGTTTCTTGAGAAACCAAAGAAATTTGACTCCTTAATGACTTAAGAGTTATTTCTTTTATATCATACTCATCAATGACTATTTTCCCAAATGAGGGATCAAACATGCGAATCACTAGATTAGCAACAGTGGTTTTGCCACTGCCCGAGCTACCTACAAAAGCATATGTTTTTCCTGGATCAATCTTTAAATCAAGCGACTTCAAAGCCACCTTCCCGTTGGAAAATTTCATTTCAACATTTTTGAATTCAATACACGGAGCTATAAAAACCGGACTACTAGCATTATCCGTATCTGAAATAGTCGGTTTAAAATCAAGAATATTAAAAACGCGGTTGGCTGCCGTAATTCCTTCTTGTAAGTTCACATTTAACGACACAAGACTTTTAAATGGCCTGTAAGCTGAAACGAAAGCGGTGATAAAAGCGAATAATGCGCCAGTAGTCATTTTGCCTTGGATCACTGCAAAACCTCCATACCAAAGAACGCAAGCTATTGCAAAACCACTTAATATTTCCATTATCGGCGAAGTCAAAGAATCAAATTTTGCTGCCTTTTTATAGAAATCCAGGATATTTGAAGTTATTTTTCTTGCTCTATCAGCTTCTATTTTTTCTGTGCAAAAAGATTTCATCACCTTGATAGATGAAAAAGTTTCATCTAATCTTGCCGTAAAATCTCCTA
>JANNVO010000208.1:0-1699 GCA_031414475.1 Rickettsiales bacterium | reverse complement strand
AACCAACAATGTGGACCACGAGGTCGATACGCCCAGTGGGGATGTTCTTGATCGTGAAGCGACCGTCCTGATCGGAAATGGTGCTGTGCGCCGGGCTGCCGTTCGCTTCCACCACCACGCCGAACAGCGGTAACCGCGTGTCGGCGTCGATCACGGTACCACGAACGGTCTGCGTTGTGCCTTGTGCAAAAAGGCCCGATGTGATCAGGGCCAGGATCACGAAAAGAATGGAACGGAACGATGGGATGGTCATAGTATGTTGCTTGTTGCCGCTATGACAGCGTCCGCCAGCAATACCCCTATCCGATCACGAAAGAATTTCAGAAACGCAGGCCGATCCCGACGCGGAACCCAAGCCAACCCTGTGAGCGGAGATCGTCGTTCACCTGCTCCCATTGCACGCGAGGAGCGGCTTCGGAGAGAAAAGCAGAGGTCTCTTTGTCGCGCCAGTCGCTCACGAGCACATTGGCACTTGGACCAGCCGAAAGCACCAGCCGCTTGGCGATCGTAACCCCGTATGTGAGGTGGAAACTTCCATGGATGTTCACCGCTTCCAACCACGCTGTGCCTTCGTTGACGTGCTGGGCATGGAACTCGATATTGAGCGCGTGCTTGCCGGGCCCACCGATCTCGGTGCCAACGCCATAGCCGAAGCCCCACTTGCCGCTGGGCTCCAATTGCGGCGAATAGCTAAGGGCATTGTAGAACCGGCGCGTGCCGGTACGGAACATTGCGCTTAGCGGGAAGACCTCATCGTAGTGCAGATCGAACCGGTGATAGCCGTGCAGTGCGAAACTGAGGAAGCCGATGCTCATACCGGTGATCGTGTCGCTCACGTTCAGGAAGCCCAGCTGACCGCCTTCGCATTTGCGGGCCACGTTCACCAAACCGACCTGACCACCACGCACGGATCGCAAGGCAACGTTCAGCAACCCTGTTACCTGTCCGCCGGTTACATCGGTGGTGTAATTGAGCAAGCCCGAAACCTGTCCGCCCCCTACGCTATCCAGCGCCAAATTGACCCCTCCTGCGATCTGGGCACCACTCACGCTGCGGCCATAGTTCAGCAAGCCGGTCGCCTGCCAGCGATGCACATCACCCAATGCCACATTCAACCCACCGCTGATCTGGGCTCCTTCGCAGTTCTGGGTGGTCACATTCATCAAACCGCTCACTTGGGTGCCCAACATTCCACCCTTCACCAGGTTGACCCCACCAGCCACCTGCACACCTGTGAGCGTGTCCCATACCACATTCGCCAGCCCAGCCACCTGCACACCGCTGAGTGACCGCATAGTGTGGTTGACCCCACCGGCGATCTGCAAACCATTGGTGCTTCCGCCGACCAGGTTGGCAAGACCGGCGATCTGGGCGCCCTTTACATCTCTGCGCTCCAGATTGAAGGCGCCGGCCAATTCGAAGCCGTTGAGCCCGCGTGCATAGCCACCGATCACATTGAACGAAAGGCGGTTCACCATGGCGCCGCTCACTTTGCCGTTAGTGCCGATGTTCGGGACAAGAGAGATCTGCCAAGCCCGCTCTTCGGCGTAGCCCAGATTGGCCGCTTGCTCGCTGAGCGAACCACGGATCAGCGTGCGCGACAAGTCGAGTTCGTCCAAGCCGGGCCATCGGGTGTTGAGCTTGGGCAGCTCATCCATCGCCTTCAGCCGCAGGCGGTCGAGCTTTTCGGCCAGGAACA
>JANNVO010000207.1:0-10165 GCA_031414475.1 Rickettsiales bacterium | reverse complement strand
CTGCATTGCAAATAATCGTTTGGCATCAGCTTATTTACTCACTGGTATTAGAGGTGTTGGCAAAACCTCATCCGCACGCATAATTGCAAAAACTGTAAATTGTACCGATCTGAGAAGCCATGGAGAACAAATTGCTCCCTGCGAACAATGCAAAAATTGTATTAGTTGCACCAAACAAAATCACCCAGATATTATCGAGATAGATGCAGCCAGTAGGACTGGGGTCGACGATATCAGAGAAATAATTGAAAGTAGTGAATATAAACCTCTTTTAGGCACTTACAAATTCTTCATTATAGATGAGATTCACATGCTTTCAAAGAGCGCATTTAATGCGCTACTTAAGGTCATTGAAGAACCACCACCGCATGTAATTTTTATTTTTGCAACAACCGAAGTACAAAAAATTCCGCTTACTGTAATATCAAGATGCCAGAGGTACGACCTTAGGAGACTTTCTTATGAGGAAATTCAAGCTTTGCTCAAGAAAATTGCTCAAAAAGAAAATATTAAATTTGAAGAAGAAGCTTTAAAAATTATTGCGAGTAAATCCGAAGGTTCTGCGCGTGATGCAGTTGCTATGATAGATCAAGCAGCTTCGTATCTAAACCAGCAAAGCAATTCAGATATACTACAAGGCTCACTACCAGCTCTAGAATTAAATCAGACTAATGAATTTAAGAGCGATCTTGCGCAGCCTATTATTATAGGTGAGCACAAGCAAGACTCGCAAAATTCGTTAATCTCAGTTAATTCTAGAGCTGGTATAATTACCGCTGAACTTGTGGGTAAGATGCTTGGTCTATTACGTGCAAACATCATCATTGAATTTACACAATTGATTATTGCTAATGCTCCTGGCAGAGCAATAAACTTACTAAGCAAAATTTACGCCGAGGCTAATAGTTTAGAGTATTTTGTTCAGGTTATGGCTGATTTTATGGCGGAGCTTTGTAAATCAAAAGTTATTCCAAATTATCACAATCCTTTATATCAAGATTACTCTAACGAACTATCTAGTATTTTAATTGGCACACCACTTTCCCGGTTAACTACTTTGTGGCAAATATTTAGCAACGGTTTGCAGGAAATTAAGCAATCCCACAATGAACTTGTTACAGCTCAAATGATTATTATTAAGGCCATTTACGCCTGTAATTTGCCCCTAATTGAAGATATTATAGATCCTGACAAAATCATTTCTCAAGCGCCTCAAGAACACAAAAACAGTGTATTTGATTTTCTAAAATTCTGTTATCAACAAAAGGAGATGGAAACATATTACTTATTATTAAATGAAGTAGGAATTCCAGACTTCCAAGATTTACAGATGGAAATTGCCTGTAGTACCAAGGATACAAACATACAAACTAAAAAAATTGAACAATTGCTAAATGAGTGGTCTGGCGATCAATGGAAAGTTAGTTATGAAATTCGTCAAAACATCACTACTTTAAAAGATATAATGCTTGAAAAAGTTAGGTTATCTGAAGATTACCAAGTGATAAAAAATCAATTTCCTGATGCAAATATATCAGATATAATATTGAAAACTGAAAATTAAAACTCAAGAGGAAGCAATGAATATTAATCAGCTTATGAAGCAAGCTCAAGTTATGCAGAAAAAAATGAAAGAAATGCAAGAAGAGATTGCTTCAAAACAATATATTGGTAAATCAGGCGGCGGACTAGTTACGGTATCTATGAGTGGTAGCGGCGAGATGCTTAAAGCATCGCTAGATCCTTCTTTGTTAAAAGCGGATGAGAAAGAAATGCTTGAGGATCTGATTGTGGCAGCTCATAACGATGCAAAAGCCAAAGCTGATGAAGATTCAAAAAGCAATATGTCTAATGCATTTGGCGATCTTGGAAAATTACCACCAGGCTTTGGGTTTTAGGAATTGCTTAAAGAAATTCCCGGTCATCTTGAACTTGTTTCAGGATGACGGTCTGCCAAATCAAATAACTTATTTCAGCTAAGTATGCGCAAAACATCCGGCCTTGATCAACTTATTTACCTGTTTTCTAAACTTCCTGGGCTGGGTAATCGTTCCGCGCGGAGAATAGTATTGCATTTATTACAAGATAAAGATTTGCGCATGCGAGCGTTGATTCAAGGCTTAGAAGATGCATCTGCTCAGCTCACTAATTGCCAACTTTGTGGCAATATTGATTATACTGAAATTTGTAGTATTTGTTCAAATGAATCTAGAAACGATTCCATAATAGCAGTTGTAGAAACTGTAGCAGAGCTTTGGGCAATTGAACGCAGTGAAGTATTTCGCGGTAGATATCACGTTCTTGGGGCAACTATTTCGGCATCCAGCAATCGTAATCCAAATGACTTAAGATTACCAGAGCTTCTAGAAAGATGTGATAAAAACAAGACAGATGAACTTATAATAGCGACTAACTCTACCTTGGAAGGCCAAACTACCGCCTACTTCATCACAGAGTATTTTAGGGATCGCCCGATCAATATCTCCCGCCTAGCAAGCGGAATACCAATTGGCGGTGAACTTGACTATCTCGATGAAGGTACCTTATCTGCCGCACTTGAGAGCAGAAGAAAGTTTAACTGATTATACTAACTCCTGAAAAAATCGGTTCTATCACATCTGTTGTAAGCAGAAAGCCTCATTTTATTTGCTCTTTTTAATATCAGCTCATTTATATGCGACAGAACCTTTAGGAATATTACGGCGCTCGAAGATGTTCATAAATCTAGTCTCTATCTTTTATTGATATTGACTAGTTTATTTCTATACATCGCTATTTGCAACATGGTCATAATTGTCTTCACCCGTCAAATTCATCTCATAATAATAGTGATCATTGCCTCCAAATTCAGGATATAAATGCTGGTTAATTTGTTTATCCGCATGTTCCAATAAGACCTTCATTGCAAAACCACTAAAATTATCAAGACGATTATTTTCTACCAATCTAGCGAAAAACTTACCAACAATATAATCTGCTTTTAGAGCGTTTATATCGGCATCAAATTCTACTATCTTTTTTTCTTTTGCATACTCAATGACTTGTAAAATAGCACATTTAACGCCAATATACGCATGGTAATCGTCATCACGGAGCATACTTGGAACCATATTACCAGGATTATTCTGTACGATTTTGTATAAATTAATTACGAAATCCTTGCAATAACGATCAACTTGATACTCGCATTCTCGTTTTCTGGTACCATAACTATCTCTATCAGAATAATTTTGACTGGGAACAGAATCACTATAACAAAAATTAGGTCTTGAGCTTGAGGAATAACTGTAATAGACAGCACCACTACTAGAAGCAGGCTTACCATAATTATCGTGTTTTGAGCCATAACCATTCTCTAAACACTGTGAATCTGCAGTGTGTTCTATATTTTCTCTCATTAAACCTGTTATACCTTCAACGAGTTCTTGTTTCTGGAAAACTAACTCCAGGATTTTATCTTCTTGCTCAAAAGATTTAGGCAGCTCTTCTGATTGCTTTGAAGAATCACTTGAATTAAATACTTCTGCACAAGAGTCTTTTGCTAGTAATTTATAAAATAGATTGTAATCTTTTTCATCTTCATACTCGAACGCATCTAACATCTCCAGAAGAGCCCCATGAAAATCTTTAGCATCTAAGGTATAAATCTTAGACACGTCCTTGCCATTTTCTGTCATTAACTTAGTGAAAGTTTTAAAAAATAGCCCTTTTACTAATTCTGTTGAATTGCTATATTCCTTTGCTGGTTTCTTTAATAGGTCGTGATTGAATCCCTTAACAACCTGCTGCAACATTTCATTAGATATTCCAGAGCTTTGCAAAGACTTTACCACCAAATCAGCAAGATCTTTAGCCTTTCTCTGTAGCACAAAATCGTTAAAATTAGTAATGGATTCAGGTGCTGTATAAACATTGTTGCTATCAAGCACTCTATATGTGTGAACCAACATTCCCCAAGGAGCACCGATACTCCTAGCCAAATTAGCAATAAAATGATCCATGTTATGGCCATTATCTTTACACTCAAGAAAAACATAAGCTAGTTCCTGGGAAGTATTCCAAGAATTATTGTGTACATTATGTACTAAAGAATCCTTTAAGGTAGAAATCAGACCAATAACTTTCTTTGGAAATTCTGGGTTAGCAACTATTTCCATCGCTAACTCACTCATTGGATGCGCTACGTGAAACAGTTCAGCATCCTTATAGATTTGATCAATTACCTCCGGCATTTCTGCGTCTCTTTTGGCAAATTTTAGTAATCTCATAAGATGAGACTCAATTTCTACCAAAATACTATTAATATCAATTTCTTGGGAAGAGTATTTAGAATGTAATTCTTTTTGCCTTTCTTTAACTACCCACTCGTTTAATGGAGCATGAACGTTGTTACCATCAATTTTGATTGACTGTAATACTACAGGGTTTTTTGGTTCATCAGAGCCACATTCTCTAAGTAAATTGATAATTTCCATACCATTTCCTGACCCAATAAGAGATACCTTTTCTCTCACAATATCTATTAATTTTTCGCCTTGGTTATTTTCATGGTTAATTTTAAAAATAGGCAAGCCACCTTTATCTTGAAGAGTTGTGTATTCCTTTATTAAAGAAGGATCATTTTTTGCAATTAACATCAACAGGCTATTTCCGTCCTTATCAACTGCAGCAGTCCAATCAACCTCTACGCCATGTTTTAATAATACGTTAATAACCTTTGTATTATTAGATTTTACTGCTCCAGCTAGGTTAGCCATAACATCCTTAGCATCAATTTTTGCTCCTTCTGATAATAATTGATCTGCTATCTCAGAATTGTATTTTATAGCTTTAGGCAGAAGTTTTTCTCTATTTTCTGTATTACTATTATAAGACTTTACTACTATATCTAAGTAATTCATAAGATCCCTAGATTCAACCTTTGCTCCTGCAGATAATAACTGCTCAGACATCTTAGAATTGAATTCTATAGCTTGAGACAAGAGTTTGTTTTTATTTTCTATATTACTAAATTCTGCTTTTAATAAGGCAGATGCAGCATTAGAATAAACTTCTTTCTCAGCCAAGTTGTAGTGATGATCTGTTACTTCTACACCAAATTTTACTAACCGCTCCATAAGCTCTGTATTATTTTTACTAATCGCTGCCTCTAATAAAGTAACCTCTTCAGCTGAATTAGATATTCCAGCTAAAGGGGAATTAATATCAGTTACTTTGCTTATTAATACGTCAAAAACTTCTGATGAGATAGTGTAGAAATTCAGTAGAGTATTAACTACAGCTTTTTGATTAATTTCACTATTTGCGAATAAAAAGCTAACCATATCAGCATTACCCTTAGACACAGCTGCCGATAGTGGGTTATGGTGAAGATTTTGTAGATTTACTTCCGCCTTATAAGTTGATATAAGCTTTTTAGCGAGATCAAATTTTTGTGAATTAATAGCATCTATAAGCGGAGTGTGGCCAATGGCTTTAGAGTTTATTTCGGCTCCCTCAGCTATAGCAGACTCTGCTTCTTCAGAGTTTTTATACCAAATTGCTTGCATTAACTTGTTGTTTAATTCTTCTTGATTTTTTGACATTTTATTACAGCTCATAAATTAAAAAGTATTAACATACTATAAGATATACTACTTGAAAAGTCAACAGGAAAGTTAACTTTTGTTAATCAATGCATTATCATGTGTCTTGGGAAGTTCTTGTTAATCCACGTTTTTTTAACCAATTATGCAAATTGGTCCTGTCGTATCAATAGTTAATGACGTCTTTATAGGTGTTTTATACCAAACTCAGGTAATTTAAATATAGAATTGGTAGTATAAAATCCTTGCAATTGGCTACTGTTCAAAGGTAAAATGCTCACATAGTACTTATTAGTTTGGCGAGAGGAATATAGTGAGTAAAGACTTTGAACGAACAGGTTTTTTATTCGGTGCTAATTCTGTGTTTATTGAAGAATTGTACCAACAATATCTAAACGACCCTTCTTCTGTTGATCAGAGTTGGATTAAATTTTTCAGTGAACAACCTGACATAACTCCATTCAAAAGCACATCAAAAGTTATAATCAAAGATTTGCCAAAACAAGAATCAACTCGTACTGATTCTAAAACCTTATCTGATGTAGAGAATAAACTTAGAGCTAAGTTTATGATCACCGCTTACAGAGAGCATGGACATTATCTTGCCAACCTTGATCCACTTGGTCTTGAGATAAAAAAAACTCACGCTGAACTTGAACTAAATATTGAAGATTTTGGATTTTCAGAAAAGAATTTAGCTCAGAGTGTTGATGTCACAAACGAACTTAGTGACCTAACGCACTGTTCTGTCGGTGAACTCAAGGAAATTCTTGAGAGAACTTACTCCAGCAATTTAGCCGCAGAATTTTCTCATGTAGAAAATAGTAAAGAGAGAAATTGGTTATACGACCAACTCGAGAGAGCAAATACCCGCCGTATGTTTACTGCAGATGAGAAAAAGAAATTCCTAAAAGATCTTGTTGAAGTTGAAGGCTTTGAACAATATCTCCACACCAAATTCCCAGGAGCTAAACGCTTCTCAATTGAAGGTGGTGATGCTTCCATAGTATGCCTAGACATTGTGATAGAGGAGTCGTCAATCTCTGGAGCCGAGGAGGCTGTACTTGGTCTTGCGCATCGAGGCAGACTGTCTACACTTACAAAAGTTATGCAAAAACCCTATCGCGCCGTACTTTCGGAATTTTCAGGTAGCAGTGCTTTTCCAGATGATCTAGACATAGCAGGTGACGTGAAGTATCATATGGGTTACTCATCTGATAGGGTGATAAAAACCGGTCAAACAATTCATTTATCTTTAACTCCAAACCCTTCTCATCTTGAAGCTGTAAATCCAGTAGTAGCAGGTAAAGTTAGGGCTAAGCAAGATTGCAAAGGAAGAAATCGCAAGAAAGTGGTTGGCATTTTAGTCCATGGGGACACTGCATTCTGTGGACAAGGCGTTGTCGCTGAAGGTCTAGTAATGTCAGGACTAAAACCTTATGACGTGGGCGGAATTTTTCACTTAGTTATCAACAACCAAGTTGGCTTTACAGCAAATGCTGAGGATGCAAGACCGGGACGATATTGCACTGAGGTTGCTAAAATGGTCGGGGCGCCAATCATTCACGTCAATGGTGATGATATTGAATCTGTAGTACTCGCAACCAAGATAGCTTGTAATTACCGCAACAAATTCAGTAAGGATGTAGTGGTTGATATTGTGTGCTACCGTAAATATGGTCACAATGAAGGTGATGAACCGATGTATACTCAGGCGATGATGTATAATGTTATTAAAAATAAACAAACTCCGGCTTCATTATACTCTGATCAACTTGTCAGCCAGTCGGTGATTGACGCTGGTTACTACCAAACATTAAAACAAGAGTTTAAACAATTCTTGGATGAAGAATTTAGTCAGATAAAGAACTATAAGCCTAGAGCTCAATGGCTTGAAGGTCAATGGGCTGGTTTTGAACGAAATAACAAAAACTCTCTAATCACTGGTGTGGCTGCTCTTGAGTTAAAAAAACTAGTCAAAATTTTATGCACAATACCCAAATCTTTTCCAATCAACAATAAGCTTGAAAAACTCTTTGCTTCCAGAGTTGAGACGGTTAATAATAATCAGCCGATTGATTGGGCCACCGCTGAGCAACTTGCTTTTGCTACTTTATTACAAAAAAATATCCCGATTAGAATTACTGGTCAGGATGCTGGACGAGGAACATTTTCGCACAGACACTCTGTTTTACATTCGCAAGTGGACAAATCAATATACGAACCACTAAACAACATCTCAAAAGATCAAGCGTTTTTTGAAGTAGCAGATAGTAACTTATCTGAATATGGTGTTCTAGGATTTGAATATGGGTATTCATTGGTTAACCCAAAGCACTTAGTAATTTGGGAAGCTCAATTTGGTGATTTTTGTAATGGTGCTCAAATAATGTTTGATCAATTTATTTCTTCAGCTGAAACTAAGTGGCTTAGAATGAGTGGTTTGGTTTGTTTGCTACCAAATGCTATGGAAGGACAAGGACCTGAACATAGTTCAGCCAGGATAGAGCGGTTCTTACAGTTGTGTGCTGAAGATAACATGCAAGTTGTCTATCCAACCACTCCGGCTTCAATTTTTCATCTACTACGCAGACAGGTACTAAGGACGTTTAGGAAGCCTTTAATAGTTATGTCACCAAAGTCATTACTTCGCCATAAACTTGCTGTATCAAACCTATCCGAGCTAGATGCTAATACATCTTTTGTTCCGGTAATTGATGAGATTGATACTGATGTTAAAGCGAGTAATGTTAAAAAAGTTATCTTCTGCGCAGGGAAAGTCTATTATGACTTACTTGAAGAAAGGAGAGGAAAAAAGATCACAGATATAGCAATTATTCGCCTTGAGCAACTTTATCCATTTGAGAAAGATTTAGTAGCAGCCATTGTTTCTAAATATGTAGAAGCAAATAGTTTTGTTTGGTGTCAGGAAGAGCCAAAAAACATGGGATGTTGGAATTTTATAAGACCTCGGATGGATTCTGTATTGCATGAAGCCGGCATAAAAAAACCTATTGATTTTGTTGGTAGAGCCGAAGCGGCCTCTCCTGCTGTTGGGTATCTTTATGCTCACAACAAGCAGCAAGATACCCTTGTTAATGAGGCACTAGGAATTAATCCACTATAAAAACTATGGAGATTTTACTACTAATTTATATATTAAAATAAGTTCTTAATATATATTTGATTTTTGTCAAAGACGCCATGAAGACAAAAATCTACATGTAAAAAAAAGTATTTTTTACAATAGGCTAAATAAATTTGAGTTTTGGAGAGTGAAGTTATGAGCGTTCAGATTGTAGTACCAGCATTGGGTGAATCGGTTTCAGAAGCAACAATAGCTAAATGGCATAAAAAACCAGGTGATGCTGTAAAAGTAGACGAGCTTTTGCTTGAACTAGAAACTGAAAAGGTTACATTAGAAGTCAGTGCTTCAGCTGAAGGGGTACTTGAATCTATCGACAAAAAAGAAGATGAAATTGTCACCGTTGGACAAGTAGTTGGCACTATTAAAGCCGGCGCTATTGCAACTGAGAGTAAATCAGCACCTATGCAATCAGCGCCAGTTACCTCTGTGCCTGTAACCCAAACTATTCCTGTATCAAATAAGCAAGTTGATGTAACCAGCACAATGCCACCTTCAGTACAAAAACTTGTAGCTGAGAATAATCTCAATCCAACTAATATTCCAGGTACAGGTAAAGATGGCAGAATTAATAAGGGCGACGTGCTTAATGTTTTAAATAGCACTGTTACCCCACTTGGCTCTACTGGTCTACCACAAATCAACAGTAATGACAAACCAGTCGAACGTATCCGTATGTCTCGCTTGCGCAAGACCATTGCTCAGCGTTTGAAGGATTCACAAAATACAGCAGCTATATTAAGCACCTTCAACGAAATAGATATGAGCAAAGTGATTGCTCTTCGTACGCGGTATAAAGATTCATTCCAAGAAAAACATGGAGTCAAACTTGGTTTTATGTCGTTCTTTGTTAAAGCAGTAGTCAATGCATTAAAAGAAGTTCCGTCAGTTAATGCTGAAATGGAAGGTGACGACATTATTTATAAGCATTACTATGACATAGGCGTGGCTGTTGGCACAGAGCAAGGACTTGTAGTCCCAGTTGTCCGAAATGCTGACAGGATGAACTTCTCAGAAATAGAAAAAGGTATTGTATCTTTGGCAGTAAAAGCAAGAGATGGTAAGCTTTCAATGTCCGACCTTACGGGCGGAACATTCTCAATTACCAATGGCGGCGTGTATGGCTCGCTATTATCAACACCGATTATTAATCCACCTCAAACCGGAATTATTGGCCTGCACAATACGCAAGATAGGCCAGTAGCCATAAATGGCAAGGTAGAAATTCGTCCGATGATGTATGTTGCTCTTTCCTATGATCACAGAGTAATTGATGGTAAAGATGCGGTTACTTTCCTGGTCAAAGTAAAGCAAGCTATTGAGGATCCGGAGCGTCTATTGCTTGATTTATAACTCTTACTTAAATCAAGCAAAGTCATGACTAAGAGACTGAAATGTGATTGTTAGTCATCCTAAACTCGTGCAACGAAAAGAA
>JANNVO010000206.1:0-1602 GCA_031414475.1 Rickettsiales bacterium | reverse complement strand
TTTTGCTTTGCCGGTTAACTATTTACGGGAAGCCCTTCAAATGTATTTTCCAAACAAAGGATTGGCCTCTACCCGCTGCTTCAGTTGTGATTATCTGGTAACTTCCAGCAATATTGATTCCAAAAAATATTGTCCCAGTTGTGGTACTGATGCCAAACTGCCCGAATTGCCGGAAAAAGAAATTGAACGCGTTGGTGCAGCAAAAACTATTGAAGAAATATTAAAGGAATTGGGTAAAAATGTGCGGCTGGCCCGCGATGGTGTAAACACCTGGAGTGTGAAAGAGGGTTCGGCGAAAATTAAAATTACGTACAACGCAGAAAATTTTTTTATCGCCGGCGACGCATATCTATGCCAGATGCCGGCGGATGCCAGTAAAATTAAACCTCTTTACCAGTTTTTATTACAGGAAAATTTTAAAGTAAATGGGTTGGTGTTAAGCTGTGTAAAACAAAACATTGTGCTGAGTTGTATTATGTATGATCTTGATATGACCAAAGAAAACGGTGCTGAATCTTTTAGAAACCTTTTTCAAAAAGCGGATTACTATGATGATTTTTTGAAAACAACCTATAATTGTATAGACAGGCTGGAAGAATAGCGTCTGACAAATTATTCAACAATGTTCACCTCTTTTTATACTTTTAGTTGTATGAGGGTCCGGTTATTGCATCTTATTATTTTAATAGCCTGTTGTTGTACACAATGGCTATACGCTCAAACTACACAGATTATCCGCTACACCTCCAAGGACGGACTGCCGTCCAACTCTATTTACCGCACTATTATTGATAAAAGGGGCTTTTTATGGATAGCAGGAGAAACAGGTGTTACCCGATACGATGGAAAAACATTTAAAAATTATACAACTGTCAACGGTCTCCCGGATAATGAAGTAACAGACCTGATGATTGATAGCAGCGGAAGGTTATGGGTGTTGCCATTCCGGAAGAAACCAGCTTACTATAATGATACGAAAGACCGGTTTGAAAACAGCGATACTGATTCTGAGCTTAACAACATTGAGATTGGAAGTATATTCTCCGCCAATGTGTTGCTGCATGGCGGAATAGCTTTTTATAATAATGAAAGGACGGTATGTGTATATAAAAACAATAAAACGATTAAGTATGAATTTTTTTTTGGAACTAAATTATGGCTAAGACCGGATAAAATCATTGAGTACCAGTCCGGTAAATACCTGATCGTCTGCAGCGACTCACTAAGATATATGGAAGATGGAAAAATAAACCGGGCTGTATATTTCGGGCATTCCTATAACTTGTCAGAGTATTTTAATAATACACTTTATATTTCACAGGCTTATGGACTCCGGAAATTTCACTTTAATGTAAATGGCGAAATCACCGGTTCGGAAGAACGGCAATATCCTTTTCTTTTAAAAGTGTTATGCAGGGCGGGGAAAGACCTGGCAATTACCTCAGCCAGCGGCAATACCTATATTGTAGATGCCTTCACGCTGGATTTAAAAGAAACTATTTTCAATGAATTTATTGTCCGTAATGTTTTGGAAGATTACAACGGTAACTATTGGCTTTCCTCGAAGGATGATGGATTGATAAAAATTCAGCAAAAAAGGAT
>JANNVO010000205.1:0-4233 GCA_031414475.1 Rickettsiales bacterium | reverse complement strand
CGGCCTCATGCATATCAGCAAAACTTATCTTGCCAGTTTTATTTGTTTGATAGACTACTTGCTCTGGTTTTAAACTGAAAATATTCTGAACTTCTGATAAGGCCTTTATATTATCTCTATCTTGCTCTATGGAGGCCTTCCTTTGGTTTAAACGCTCAATCACAACTGCTTGGTTATAGGTTTTTGCTGATTGCATTAGATCGTAACCAATGGCATCACCTGCTAAATGTGTTGCAGTTAGCATCACAGAGTAAGCGGTACAATTACCCGTTAATTGAATAGGAGTAACCTTTGTTCTTTCTGGAACTTCTACGCCGCGTGACCCATTAATTTTATTATTAAAAAATTGCCATTCATCAAATTTACCATTTTTTATTGCTGTTGGTTCGCCATGATCTACTGTTAATTTTCCACTGTTTTTATAGAAAACAATTTCTCTTTCTGCAGTAATAAGAGAAAATAAGTTGGCTTCCACGTGGCGTTGATATTCTTTTGGATTTGAATTTAAAGCCGCTATCTCCATTTGATTCATTTTCTGAGGATTTCCATTAGAATCATAGATTACTGCTAATTTACCATTTGGTAGTTCCCTGGTCTTAAAATATGGAGTAACTTCTGTCGTATATATCCCAGTACCAGTTTTAGTATTATGGTCAACTCTTTCTAATCCACCACCAGCATCAATTTTTGTATAAAAATATCTATAGCCACCAGGTACCGATTTATCTTCTTCTTTTTTTAATGCTCGCATTGCTGAATGACCAGCCATACCACCAGCATGAATTATTAATTCATTGGTATCAGATCTGCCATTTTGATCGGGTAAGAAACGAGGCTGAGCATAAGAATTTGGATCTTCTATTTTGGCAGCAAGAGTTCCTAATTTAGGCGGAGTATCTTTATCTACAATAATTCTTTGACCACCGTTAAGTAGTTGATCAGTATTTTCTCTTATTAAGTTGACTCTTTTGTCTTTATTGAGATCACCCGAATATTGCTCTTCAATATAGCTTACAAAATTAGCATCAACTTTTAGTCCACCAACAAATTTTCCTTTCGAATTTGTTTTTAAAATTGATTGACTGGTATTATTTATAGTTTCTCGTTCTTTTGGAGACAATAAATGGTCATTGGTTGCTGAGTACACGGTTAACATTATGTCAATTGCACTAGTAGAAGCATGTTGATCCCATCCAGGATTGTCATGTGTATTACTTAGCATTTGTGCTACATTACCAATTCTATCATCAACTTTTTTGTAGTTAGCACGAGTAATCTGTAATCCTGGCGTTGATTCTGCTCCATTAAATTTTTGTACTTTTTCTTTGGCTTGTTCAACCAAATCCATTTGCCTTTGACAATCTTCAAGAGTAAGGGATACTGGCTGCTCTTTTTGGAATTGGCTTTTTAATAATTCTTGAGCTTGTAAGTTTATTGGCATGACATATTTTTTTAGTCTTTGGTCAAAAAACACTTCGCCAAAGGAGCTACCATCTGCTAGATACTTGTGCTTAAAATTTTGAGCTTCTTTTTGTGAGGCAAAAGAATAAGTACTTTTTGCTTGAGTCTTATTATGACCATATGTATTTTCAAAGGAGTTTTCTACTCCCTGAGCTTTCAACCATTCAAAATAACCCAGATTTTTATCTTTAGACATAATATCCTCATATTAATTATGCGTGATAGTTATTGCAGCTCTTTATTTAATTAAAATGGTATTAAGAATTTAGGAAAAAATCAAACTCTCTATTTGTTTGTAAGTATAATCTTTTGTATAACTGTCAAATTAACCATAGATCTATAGTATTCTGTCTGCTGAACTTGATTCAGCCTCCCAGGCAGCGGAAGAAGATCCCGGATCAAGCCCGGGATGACTTTTCTTCTGGGTCACTCGCCATGACAGGTTCTTGGTTAAACCCGAAATACTTAAAGAAAATCAGGCTTTTGTAAAGCTTTCTAATAGCCAGACTCAATAACTTAAGATAAGCATATCTCTGGTGATTTTAAAGTCTTTGAAATTTCCTATCAAACTCATACCTAGCAGAGAAACATCTAACCCTCCGGAGGTGATATGAGCTTCGAGATTGTGAAAAGTTCTCTTGTTGCCGATTGTTAGTTGATCAATTCGGACTGGTGCTGCATAGCTAACACCATTGGCTGTGCTGTATTTTTGAGTATATTTTAACTTAGAAACATTAAACCCAAGTTTTTGTGCATCTTCTTGAGTAAGTGCGATGTCACTTGCTCCTGTATCCACTAAAAATGTGATTTTGTGATTATTTTTTGTTGTTGCATCAAGGTAAAAATGGCCATTGTTACTGCGCGCAATAATCAGCTGTCCTTTTTCATTTGTCCAACTATAGGAAGGGACTAAGACCGATAATACTCTTTCCTTTAACGATCCAAGTTCAAATCTGAATGCATACAAGACAACAAGAACAGCAAAAATTACACCCCACAAAATTACATTTGCAAAAGAGCTCGCTCCTTTGTTTCTCCTTAAGTACATAAATATAAGGAATGCAAGAAATAATGTTAATGAGATGGCTCTTAAGATATCCTGAGAATCTATGGTGACTACCTTTCTTTGAATTTACATGCCTTAGTAAATTCTATCATAAAATACTAGATTAATCTAACTAACCGGAGTTTGAATCGAGAGAAATTCTATAGACAAAAGACGCTAGATGTTTTTATACTAACATAGTAGATTGATTAATGATTTAAGAGTAATTACTTGTTATCATAGTCGTTTCAATAGATATTGGCATATATTTATACAAAATGTTGTAATAAAATAGTAAACTAAGACTGTTGTAACTTGAGTAGGGAGAAAGATGTTAAAAAACCACATTTAGTGTGATAACATGCAAAGTATAATAATTTAAAGGGTAAATAGGATGACAAAAGGACAAGATAAAAAGAAAGAAACAAAAAAAGAGCCAGCGCATAAATCAATAAAAGAAAAACGTGCAGCTAAAAATGCTAAAAAATCTGCTAAATAAGTAATTAATTTGGAGTAGGGCGGAGTTGTTGTCTAGAGATAACAAATAGGTTATGCCGAATTAGAGATGTCGTTTTTATTTATGAGGTGTTTTTGTTATTATAGTAAAGCGCATTGAATTAGGTGATTAAATCACCGTCGTGACGAGAAGAACGTACGTAACATGGCAAAGTCATCCTGAACTTGATTCAGGATCTCATGAGACGGAAGAAGATCCTGAATCAAGTTCAGATGACCCTTTTATAAGGATGACTCAGTTTTCTATGCCGGACGCTCCCAATTGGTCGTTCGCCATACGTTTTTGTTACCTAATTCAATGCGCTTTACTAGTACGACTCAACTTGGATAACCGTATAAATTAACCAACCACAACTTTGTTTCGCCCGGTTTCTTTTGCTTCATACAGGGCTTTATCTACTCTATTGATAAAATCTTGAGCCGATTCTGGAGGTTGGAATTCAACAATTCCGATTGATGTGGTTTTCTTAAGTGGTTGGCTATAGTCTGGTATTATAAAATCAATTGCTTCAATGCTAGCTCTAGTTTTTTCAGCGATTGCTGCCCCCTGTTCGAGAGTTATGTTTCCTAAAAGAACCATAAATTCTTCGCCGCCGTATCTAGCGATTAGGTCAGTTACTCTGAAAGAAGATTTTAACGAGTTGGTCAATGTTTTGAGTACAGCGTCTCCAGCAGGGTGACCGTAAGTATCATTTACGTCCTTGAAGTGATCCATATCTAGCATCATCAAGCATAATTTTTGACCAGAAGTTCTAGCTTTTTCTGTCATTTGTTTTATATGGATATCAAAATATCTTCTGTTAAAAACTCCTGTAAGCCCATCCTTAGTTGATAAATCGAAGCTTTCTTCAAGTTCGGATCTGAGGTCGTCTTGATATTGTTTTCTTCGAAGTTGCGTTTTAACCCTTGCTTTAAGTTCACTCTTATCAACCGGGTAGATAAAGTAATCGTTAATTCCCAGCTCCATGCCTTTTATAACCATTGGAATATTTTCTTCTTCGGCTAGAAGCATTATGACAGAGTTTTTAAATACCGGTTTTGATCTAAGCATTACGCCTATTCTTAGTGGATCTCCTATATCCATTTGACAGCTAATGATTACTAAATCTGGTATGAATGATCCGAGAGAATCTATTTCTTCGGGATTTGAGAGTGATTGTACTTGTTGAGTAAGGTCGATCAAGCTTGCTTTTATATTTTTTACCTGAATC
>JANNVO010000204.1:0-2498 GCA_031414475.1 Rickettsiales bacterium | reverse complement strand
CAGTGCCTGCCCCACGCGCACGGCGAGATCACGCTTTCCTTGCCTGGATGGCTTAAGCCGGCTGGAAGCCGGCGCTCCGGCTGAATCGTTCCGGTTTAGCTTCACTCGTGCCGCAGCGCCTCGATGGGGTCGAGCGCCGCCGCGCGGGAGGCCGGGTAAATGCCGAAGACAATGCCGACGGCGCCGGAGATGCCGAAGGAAATCAGCACCGACATCGGGGTGACGATGGTCTTCATGTCCGTGAGTTGCGACACCAGCAGCGGAGTTGCCACACCCACCACGACGCCAATCAAGCCGCCCCCGACCGACAGCACCACCGTCTCGACCAGAAACTGCGTGATGATGTCCTGCTTCTTTGCGCCGAGCGCGCGGCGGATGCCGATTTCGCGGGTCCGCTCGGTGACGGTCGCTAGCATGATGTTCATGATGCCGATGCCGCCAACGACGAGCGAGATGGCGGCGATGGAGCCGAGGACGATATTGAAGATACGTTTGGTCTGCTCGGCCTGCCGAAGGAGTTCCAGTGGCACAATGACCTCGTAGTCCGGCTTGGTGTGAAAGCGCTTCAACACTGTGCGGATCATCGGCACGGCCACCTCGACATCCTCGACCGAGTGAAACTGCAAGGTGACTTGGTGGAGTTGCACTTTCTCTGCCTCGAAGGAGCCGGCGCTCCGTTTGAAGATGGTTTCGCCAAACCGACTCTTGGTCGTCGAGAGTGGCACGTAGATGTTGCTGTCCAACGGCTGGCCTTCCATCTGCCCGGCTTGGGGGCGCTTTTCCGCCGTGCCGCGCTCGCGCACGAGGCCGACGACTTTGAGATACTCGGAGCCAATCTTGATCTCTTCCTCCAAGGGGTCTTGTCCGGGGAATAAATTCTCCGCCAAGCTGAGGGTCAGCACGCAGATATTGTTGTTATGCAACTCGTCCGTCTCGGTTAGGAAACGTCCCCGCAAGACCTCAATCCCAGCCATTTCCAGATAGATCGGGTGGGTGCCAATGATCTGGGCTTGTTGCACAAAATTGTTAAAGCGGACTTCATCGCGGATGATGCGCATGGGCAGAACGCGCTTGATGCCGGGCAGGCTTTCCAGGCGCGCGACATCACTGTAGCTGACGCCATATTCGTTCACATAACTGCGACCCGCCGAGGCGGTCTTCGAGTCCTGGGCGGGCTTGACGCTGCGGAGGATGATGTTGCTGGAACCGAGTTTTTTGATGGCTTCCTGGGCCTCGTAGCTGGCGCCTTCGCCGATGGCGAGCATGGCGATGACGGAGCAGACGCCGAAGATGATGCCCAGCATCGTGAGGGCCGAGCGCATCTTGTGCAGCAGGAGGCTTTTCACTCCGAGTTGGACGATACGAATAAGGGCAGTCGCGCGCATGACAGGTGGTCAGAGTTTAATCCGCACGCGGACAATCGCCAGTAAAAGCTCCTGACGGTAATTGCTTCCGGTGAGGGGGACACACGCCTGTCCCCCAGAAGCGCGTCCATGGTAACGGTGGGGCGTTCGGACAAAGGAGACAGGAGTGTCTCCTCTACGATAGGGCTGCGGAGTTGCGCGCGGTTGCCGCCTAATGGTGGCGGCTAGCCGGTTACTGGACGGCGGACGCGGGGGTTTCCTGGAAGCGGATGACGACCTCGCCCGGTTTGGCGTAGCCGAGCTTTTCCCGCGCGAGGCGCTCAATGGCGCGGGGGTCAGAGCGATGGGCATCAAGCGTTGCTTTCAGCGCCCGAGCGGCGTCTTCCTCGCGTTCAATTTGGGTTTCAAGCTCCAGATTGCGTTGGCGCATCCGCTCGTTCTGCTGCATGAGGGGAACACACAAGAAACCGATGCCCACGACCACGGCGAGCACGAGCAAAAAGGTGACTGCTCGGGTGAGCTTGTCCCAGATGCCAAGATCTACGCTCTCTTCCTTCATCGCTTGGCGGCGAGTAGAACAAACGCCGGTGGTGAACGGAAGCGGATTATCTTCCCCGGGAGATTATTTCGCGCCGGGCGACGGTCAGCGCCAGACGCGCTTCCAAGCGGTGAGCTTTCCGTCCGGGCTGAAGGTCAGTTGCAGCCACTGGTCAGGCCCGCGTACACCCTCGGTGCGGCTGACGTGCCCGTCCGGAAACGAATGATAGCTCGCCGTGCTGGTGCCGCGCACCGCCAACCATTCGGCCACGCGCGTGGCATCGGACAGGGTGGCAGATTTTTCCGGTGGCCCCAGCTCTTTCACCGAGGTGTCGAAGGTGTAGGTGCCCACGCGGCTGGCCCAGTCAACTTTTGGCGGGAGGGTGCAACCGGATAAGCCCGCGAGTGTGAGTGCGAGGCTTAGGGAGAGCAGTTTTTTCATGAGGTTTAGGCCCGTGGGTGTGCGGCGGCGTAGGCTTGCTTCAACCGCTCAGTGGTTACGTGGGTGTAAATTTGCGTGGTGACTAAATTTTGGTGGCCGAGCAATTCCTGCACGCTCCGGAGGTCGGCGCCGTTGTCGAGCAAGTGCGTGGCAAA
>JANNVO010000203.1:0-18582 GCA_031414475.1 Rickettsiales bacterium | reverse complement strand
AACTAATATATGAAAAATTTACGACAAAAACTTGGTCATCTTAATTGGTTGAATTCGATTGGAGTAGAATATTACTGTTCCACTCAAAAAGATAGCAAAAATTCTCTTATTTATGCCCTAAATAAAAATGAAAATAATGTAGTACAAACAATAAAATCGACGATAATCAAAGACACAGAAATGACTATACCCCAAAAAGCCTTATCAACTCCTAACACGAACTCAGCTGAACTACAAGCCAGACAGCTCGCTGATAAAGCAACTACTCTTGCCGAGCTTAACGATGACGTAGAGAATTTCGAAGGTTGTGCGTTAAAACAATTTGCTACCAATACTGTGTTCGCAGATGGTAATCCAAATGCAAAAATCTTAATTATAGGCGAAGCACCAGGGTCAACAGAAGATGAACAAGGGATTCCATTCTGCGGCGAAAGTGGTAAATTATTAGACAGCATGCTTAGCACCATTGGAATCTGGCGCGAACAAAATGCATATATCACCAATACTGTTTTCTGGAGACCACCAGCAAATCGTAGGCCAACAAATGATGAGATTAATATATGCAAGCCGTTTGTTGAAAAACACATTGCATTAATTAAACCAAAAATTATAATTTTGGTTGGAAACACAGCAGCTATTTCTTTGCTTGGCAAAAATGAAGGTATTACCCAAATCAGAACAAATAACTATTCTTACACCAACCAGTATTTAAGCGAGCCAATACTTACTACTGCCCTGTTCCATCCTGCCTACTTATTACGTCAACCTATGCAAAAAAAAGCTACTTGGTTTGATTTATTGAAAATAAAAAAATTGTTATAATTCTTTAGTCTATGAGTTATCTCCAAGGTCGTCATCCCGGGCTTGATCCGGGATCTTCTTTCGTTGGCCGAGATGCTAGGCCAAGAGGCAGGGCTTCGCCAAATCAAGTTCAGCATGACAGCGTTTTTATTTGGGATGATGATTAGTTGCTAATCCAAGCACAGTCATCCCGGGCTTGACCCGGGATCTTTTCTATTATCTTTAGAACTATATATTTCTTTAATTCTGATTCACAGGAATCCACTGAGCATTTTTAAACACGTTCGTTACCGCAGGTTGTTTTACTAATTGCAGCTTAGGATTAGCATGGGTAAAATTATACCTCATATCCATCTCTGTAGCAACTTCAGTCAACACTTGCTTATAGAACACAGGAATATCCACCTGATTATTAATAACTGGTGTTGAGAATGCTACTTGATTACCAACATAATTAACGGCCACATCTCCAGCTACTTCATCAGACCAAGCTTGAATTTCTTGTCTTTGAACAAGAGGTAATCTGTCTGCTTTATAAGCAACAGCTTGATTAAATTCATCTGCAAAGCTAGCAGGAGATGCATCACTTAGCACCACTTTACTATGATGAAGTGCACTATCAACTATCCGCACACATAGGCCATGCGCACAAGATACAGTGTCACCAACTCCTCTTAGCCCCCCGACAGCGTTGTCAACACCACCAACATCAATTGCTCCATGGGTATGGTCTACGTTATATGCACGTTGACTATTGCCAAGGTTTTTAATTAATCCTTCGATATTTTCTTTTTGACGATTAAAAATACTTACAGGAGTTATGGGAACATTGGTGGCTAAAAGATTCTTCTGAACTTCACGAACGTCAAGGTTTGCTAAAATGACGTAAGCTAACATTTCTTTATCATTATATCTACCAGTTACCTCTTCAGTAAATACGCCACCTATGGTGGTTTCCATCCTATTTAAAGCTCTATATGCAGCCATACCATTATTTACTGCAGTTAATGAGGATTTTGTTTCTTCATCTATGATTACTTTAGCCGCATTTTTACGTTGTAGTCTTGCATCGCGATCACCAGCAATTTCACCTTGTGGAACTACAGAGTTATTTAGATAGTCATTTGCAGCATCTTGATATCTCTGAGTTGGAACAGTGTTGCTGCGCGCCAAAGCATCCGCTCCAGGATCTATACCAATACCTGGGATATTATCTTGCATAAATGTTACTGCAAATTGTTTGGCTATATCTATAGCCATCTGACCATCCAAAATACCATAATCAGCTCTTAATCTCTCCAATGAGGCAACAGTTGTAATATCTTTTGGACCCTTGTGACCTACACCAATTCCTTGCTGCCCGCCGTTCACTGCGCCACCTTGAGCAACACCATCAAATCCTAGGATCAACCCTGCAGTCTTCTTATATTCCGCCTTTGCTACTGGGTTTAAATCAGCCCTTAGATCTATTAAAGCTTCAATTGCACCAATATTGTCACCTGGGTTTGTGCTTATAATGTTTGCCACATCATCATATTGAGCCTGCCTTATCACGTATGGATTAGCAACATCGTCAGTCTCAAGACCAGCAACCAACATCATTATATCATATAATGCTTGTTGAGCCGGGTTCAGGTCATCACGAGCTATACCTGAATTTAGTGTACCTTGTGGCTCTAAAACAAGTTGTGGTTGAACAACAACTTGCGGCACATTTTGAACAACAACTTGCGGCTCTGGTTGGTTCTGAACAACAACTTGCGGCTCTGGTTCGACCATTCTTGCCTCAGCTTCTCTGGCTATAGCTTGATTTACTGCCTCAATTACTACCCTAACGTCTTCTTGCCTAATAACTTCAGCTGCTTGTTCACGCCTAGCTTCTTCAACAACTTCTCTTTGAACTTCAACTCTTGCTGCCTCAATTTGAGTGTTTACTATTTCTTTTATTTTTGGCTCTAGAAGATGAATAACTGAGCTATTTTCAGTTGCAGTAGGATGCAAAGCATCTTTAACAACAATTGAAGTGTTTTTATCGTCTTGACTAGAGATCGATATGCCTTGTGTTCCATCAATTTTTATTGCAACTGCATCTGGACCGCCTGTAGATAATATTGTATCTTTTTTGCCGTTCAGTACTTGTGGCATTGCTTGCATTTTCATGTAATCTTGGCGTGATATCGCTGTTCCACCTTTGCTTGCCTCAATTGAAGTGACGACAATTACTGCCTCATCACAATTCATATTTTTTAGTTGTTCAAAAGAAAGTGGGCTATCTGACGTACCAGAGCCTGAGTAATTACCACCTGCACTACCCACATAATAAATCTTTTTAATTTCTTTACCGTTCATATAGAAATTACTTCTAGTAGGCGCTTCTACATTACTTTCAGTCACGATATCGACGTCTCGGATAACGGTTTCCATCATTCTGTGATTTAAGCTGTTTGACTTCTTTTTATATGCGTTTTGCTTATCATTAAATGTAACTTTCAAGCCAAGTCCAATAAAATTTTGACGTTTTCTGACTTTATCAAATTGCGTCTCTGCGCTAATATGAAACCTATATCTACTGTCTCCAAGCCAAGTTTCTCCAAGATCTTGCTCAACTCTAAACCGCGTACCTGTTATTGGCTTTACATTCTTCGCTGTAAAGCTATATCTTGCCACATGTATTTTTGTACCAAACTTCTCGTTAAGAGAATCTGAAAAAGCAAATACTGGAGTTCCAACTTCTATATCATAACCTTTTAATGAAGATTCATATCTATGACCGCCAGAGATTGCAAAAATTGATGTACCATCGATTTCAACAGTTTTTTTACTATTATGACTTGTCTTTTTCCTTTTATTTTGAGGAATATAAATATTCGCTCTTGCATCAATATATTTGCTCAAAACTTCAGCACCAGCGGTGAGTCCACTCACTGAAAAATTACCACCTGTATATCTATGGTCAAAATAGGCGTATGTACCAAGTATTGCCTTATCGTCATAATTGTATCTATATACTAAACCTAAGTTTACCTCTTTACTGCGCTTATTATCCAATTTCAATTTTAAATCAAGATATAGGAAGGTGATTTTCTTTTGCAAAAAAAGGTTGCATATAATTTAATTCAGCAAGATTTCTACCTTTGCTTAGCCTTGTAACCAGCTCTGCGCTTGGATTATAAGTATATTCTTGTGATTCTTCACCTTTTGTAACTGAGGCAATAAGTAGAGTAGCTGTTATAATAGAAGTACTTAAAGCTGTCGTTGCCCTTGGTAAAAAATTTTTCATAACAAATATCCCGAACAAATTAAAATATATTAATCTTTGTGGCATATACTAACAAATTTAAACTGTTGTGTCAACTGCTATTCAAAACAACCAAATTTCTCTTCTTTGATTTGATCTTACTAAGTGAAGTGATTTAAACTTTACTGTTATCTTTTGCGACATAACTCTATCTCAAGTTAATATTATTAACTTTTTGTTAAATATATCTTTGTATAATTGGACTTGAACTACCAAGAAAAACTTAGTAGTATCCCGCCAAAAATAAAGGTTAATCCCTTATGAACAATACTTAAGAATAAATATTTATAACTCTAACAGCAGTAAATCTGGAGAAATAATATGAAAACTAAATCTTTAAATAAGACCGGAAAATTTATTATGCTAAGCGGAGAAATTGATAAAAATTACACGGTTCCACCAGGAGTAAAAATCACCTTCGGAGAAGGATCAACTTTCGAAGGAATAGAAGTAGCAAACGGTACAACTTTTTGTAACAACGAATCCGTAGTCAAACATTTTTCAGTAAATCAATTAGGAAAGATAGAATTAACTCCCGTCTCCGACTTACCTGGGGAAGATCAGTCCATAGAAATAGAACCATCGAAGAAGTCTCTAGCACTTATAATCCCCTCATCTGGTCATCATTCTGAGTTTGGAGACGATAGTGCATTAGAACTAGGTCTATCAGAGGGATTCAGCCGCCAGCGACCTCTAGCTCCAACTATCGAAAAAGAATTATGGAAAGATCCATTAAACGACAATGGACCTCCCCAATCATCTGAACTCGCATCTCCTATCACACCAATTTTACATGAGGAATTAGCGGCTCCTGGAGAGCAACCAGCGCAGGGAGATCAAAACAATGGTGCAACGCTATCTGGAGAGATTGCTAATGAAGGCGCATGTTGTGACTGTTGCCTAATAGTATAAGATAGAAGCTCAAGGGGTATAACTAGTAAAGCGCATTGAATTAGGTAACAAAAATGTCATGGCGAACGACCAATTGGGAGCGGGCATAAGAAAACGAGTTATCCCTTGTAAAAGGGTCATCCTGAACGCAGATATCAGGATCTTCTTCTGTCTCATGAGATCCTGAACCAAGTGCAGGATGACTTTGCCCTATTGCACAAGTTCTTCTCGTCACGACGGGATTTAGTCACCTAATTCAATGCATTTTACTATACTTAAACTTAAGAAAAAAGTCTCTGCAGCTCTTGCGCCGCTTTGATACCAACCTCTTCTACATTCAATATCGTACTAATTTTCTGACAATATTCTATTCTGCTACCATCCAGACTAGACAACATATATTTCGCTATGATTTGATCTTGTTGATATACCGCATAAGCCGACATTGGAGTACGGCAACTTGCATCTAAGTAAGACAAAAACGCCCTTTCAGCTCTGGCTAAATGCCACGTGGACTCATGGTTGATTTTAGCGCATATTGCACGCATTTCTTCATTATCACTTCTTATTTCTATACCAATAATACCTTGACCCGCAGCTGGCAACATATCTTCTGTTTCGAGTGGGAAACAAAAGGAAGAGTCAAACCACCCTCCTCGACGCAACCCCGCGCAGGCCAAAATTGCTGCGTCTACCTCTCCATCTTTGAGCTTAGACAGCCTTGTGTTCATGTTTCCTCGAAACTGAACTACTTCAAGATCAGGTCTAATGTGGTTAATCAAAATTTTTCTTCTGACCGACGAGCTACCAATTTTTGCACCAATTGGCAACTCATCTAATGATTTATAACGAAACGAAACAAAACAATCCCTTGCATCTTCACGTTCAAGTACAGCAACTATTTCTAGCCCAGCTGGTAAAATACCAGGCACATCCTTTAGTGAATGAACTCCAATATCTATTTCTTTTGCACTTAACTGCTCTTCTATTTCTTTTAAGAACAACGCCTTTCCCCCTATATCATATAAATTTCTATCAGTGATTTTATCACCAGTAGTTATTATAGGAATCTCTAAACACTCAGCTTTTGGAAAATGTTTTGTTATTTCCTCAATTACCATATTAGTTTGGATTAGTGCCAGTTTGCTGCTTCTTGTTCCTATCCTAATTTGCATAATTATACCAGTTCAAATGGGCTCTCTACGGAGAAAATTAAGTTGTCTATATAACCATTTGTACCCAAAGCAAGAGGGTAGTTTATATTTCCATGACCAATTCCTGTAGTCTTAAAAACAGGAGTAGAATGTAAATAGTTACTTATGAAGTGCTCAATACTAGCATCTAAGTGCTTGTCTGATTCAGTAAAATCAGCAAAAACTACCGCCTTAACTTGTTCAAATAAACCAGCGTTACTCATATGCAATAAATGACGATGTACTTGATAACCTCTTTCGTTAACATCCTCAACAAACAAAATTTTATTTGTTGTATCTGGAGAAAGCTTACTACCGATCATATTGCAAATAAGAGTAAGATTACCACCAGTAACAGGAGCTGAAATAGTTGATGATGATCGAGCCAATTCGTTCTTGGCTTGCAGCGTAAACGCAGCACTTTTTCCCTCAAGAACAGAAACAACATTGTTCATCATATGCTTATGATTTTCACTCACCGCGCCATGAATCGAAGGAAACCCATAATGCTGATTAAACAAAAAATGTAGTGCTGTTGCGTCACTATAACCAATAAGTATTTTACGACCAGACGGCCTAACTTTAAGACAATCAAAAACTATTTCACACGCACCATAACCACCACGAAACATTGATATAATTTTGACTTCTGGATCTTCAATTGCTTCTATTAATTGCCTTAATCTTTCCCCTTTGGAAGCTGCAAAATACTCAAGACTGCCACCAGCAAAAATTTTTTCATCATACTTACAAGCAAATCCATGTTCTTTAAATAAAGAAATCGCAATCTCAAGCCGAGCTTTGCTCATCTCTAGATCGAAGTTTCCAGCCTCGTCTCTGCAAGCAGAGCTTGGGGCAATTATGGACACTTTATCTTTTTGTCTGTCAAATGTAATCATCTAACGTAATCTCATTTCAGTACAACACACAACCTTTGTTTTATCAAAAAATAGAGCAAAAATAGTAAAACTACAAATTTTTTTTATCTTTAAGCGTTGTTATTAAATGAACAGTAATATCTTGACTTTTATTAATGTAAGCGTTATAAACTTAAATTAAAATTAACTAATACTTGGTAGTTATATTATGAAGACACAAATTAATTCTGAACAATTACAAAATGATCTTTATTATGCAGTAAGAGACCATGATTTTGTACAATTAGAATCTCTTATTTCCCTGGGAGCTAATGTTAATGGATTAATACCAATACTTGGTATTAATGATAATTTACTTGCTTTTGCTTGTAGAAACAGCAATGGATTGGAAATGGTCAAATTACTAGTTAAAAACCATGCTAATGTAAACAATACAAATCCAAAAGCACCTTCTTCGTGCCCATTAACACAAGCAGTAATGAGTAGTTTTGAAATAACAAAATTTCTTATTGAATCTGGAGCTGAAATTAATCCGAATATCCCATTTTATTCGCCATTATTATTGGCTGTAGATGTCGGTCAAGATATTAATACCGTAAAGTTATTGATAGAAAAAGGAGCAAATGTTAATGAATTACAGAGCTCTTTCGGCAGAACTGCACTTCATGCCGCCTTGAGCAGTTCTAAGTTTGAAATGGCAAAAATACTTATCCAAAATGGCGCAAATATTAATATCAGAGAACATGGTGAAAGTGCTATTGATTTATTAGAGAGATTTTCTAATAATAGTGCGCAAGCTCAAGAACTACTAGAACTTGTATCTGCACCGCACAACGTAACTCAAATAACAATTCTTACACCAGCCAGTATTGTTCATCAACCTATACCGGTTATTGAGGTTCCAGATATTGCTAACTCAGAACCAAAATGGATGCTGTTAAGCAAAAAGGTAAAACAGGAAACTAAATATTACCGCGAGCCTATTGATATAACTACTGAGGATTACATACAGTTAGTCGATAAGGCTGGTATTGGATCTCCAAATGGTACAAAGGTAAACTTTGAACAAAGTGGTTTTACCTATACTTGTACTTTTAAAAGCGTAGTTAGACCTTTAGTTAATAATTCACCTATTTGTAAAATGGAAAATAATTATGATAATACAGTGGTAAGGTTTACTGTTTGGGATGGTAGTACTACTCTAGGAAATTCTATTGTCCTAGAGTCTATAGATTACTTACATGAAAAAAAATCATCTAAATTCTTTGATTATTGTATAAAACATGGACAACAGAGATATAAATTTGGTGATTTAGTTTTAGGATCACAAATACTCATACATGATGAAAATAACCAAAGAAATACCCCTGACATTAAGACAAAAAGCAAAACATTTTTTCAAAATGGTGTCATATATACTAGCAATGCATCAAATGGATTGGATGCGAATAAAACTGTAGAAACAAACCCTGAGTTAGATTATATTTACGTTGTTGATAAAAAGGGTAAGTTATTTGTAAATACTGTAGAATCTGTTTACAACCATCATCTCTTTCTGAAAGGAAAACCTGAAGATCCTTGTTTTACCTATGGAAAAGAAGCTGCATGTGGCGGTCATTTGAAAATCAAAGCTGGAAAAATAATAGAGATTAATAATATGAGTGGTCATTATCAGCCTATAAAGGATCAAATGAAATTGGTTGCTCACTACTTTTATAAACAAAATATTCTGGCTAATGATGTAGTAGTGATGGCTCGAGAAAAGGCTGAAGAGTTCGAGACTTATACTTTATCCGACATAGCAAATTTTAATGTAGGAGAAATCTTAGCACAATATAACGAGATGCCAACCATAGAGGGAAATGTTGAAATTAGTGGGGCTTTATTACCTGACTATAGCAATATTTAAGGCCTGATACTGTCTTGCATTATTGCATGAGGTGATAAGTTATTTTCACAAAAATCGTACAAGGAGGCTCTTATTAAATACCAGTATGTAGAAACCTTTACACCTGACAATCCCGAAATATATTATAAAAAAGCAGCTGTCTTGAGAAAACTAGATAGAATTAAAGATGCCGATGAAGCCATAAGGTTGGTTAAAGAAAAATAATTCCCTTGTGTCTATAAGTATAGGTAACGCATCTTACTTATAGACACATTGAATGGGCTGATGGGAAAAAGAATAAGAGTCGTAAGGTCAAAACTTTTGATATAGCAAAGCAAATCACTTAATAGAATAGCCACCTACCCTACAAACGTTGGTTAAATAAGACCTTGTTTTATAAGACGGTGATGTAGTTCAATAACACAAATATATTTGTTTTGAAATTCCATTCGTAACTAAAAGGGATTATATTTAATCATCACCAACTTTCAGCGCAGCTATAAAGGCCGATTGAGGAATCTCAACATTTCCTACATTACGCATTCTTTTCTTACCAGCTTTCTGCTTTTCCAAAAGCTTACGCTTCCTTGATACATCGCCCCCATAGCATTTTGCAAGAACATCTTTTCTCATTGCTTTGACATTTTCTCTGGCAATGATTTTACCGCCAATTGCAGCTTGAATTGCTATTTGGAATAGCTGCCTTGGAATCAAGTCTTTCAAACGATTACACAGCTCCCTACCCCTATATTCAGACCGAGATCTATGAATTATAGTTGAAAGCGCATCTACTGGCTCACTATTGACCAAAATAGATAATTTGACCAAATCACTCTCTTCGTAACCATCCATCTCCCAGTCAAAGCTTGCATAACCTTTAGTACAACTCTTCAATCGATCGTAAAAGTCAAAAACAATCTCATTGAGTGGCAATCTGTACTGAAGCATAATGCGCCTTGAAATATATTTCATATCAAGTTGAGTGCCCCTCTTGTCCGTACATAAAGCCAGCACCGATCCAAGATATTCCTCTGGAACCATAATTGTTGCTTTAATCCAAGGTTCTAGCATTGATTCAATTGTTTGTGGATCTGGGAAATCCGCTGGATTATGAACTTCCAGCTGTTTTCCGCCCCTGATGTCAATTTTGTATATAACACTTGGAGCAGTGGTAATAAGATCTAGGTCAAACTCACGATCGAGCCTTTCTTGTACAATCTCTAAATGCAAGAGACCAAGGAAGCCACATCGAAAACCAAACCCTAGCGCACTCGAGCTTTCTGTTTCAAACTTTAAGCTTGAATCATTTAAACTCAATTTTTCCAGCGAATCTTTAAGAATTTCAAACTCTGATGCATCAGACGGATAAAGACCACAAAATACCACAGGTAAACTTGGTTTAAAACCAGCTAAGGGAGAAATTTCTAGCTTACTATCTTCTACGATCGTGTCACCAACCTTACAATCTGAAACTTGTTTTATAGAAGCAGTCAAAAAGCCAATCTGCCCATCTTCAAGAAGATCACATAGAACTTTTTTAGGAGTAAAGTAGCCAACGTTATCAGCGTTGTACACTTTCTGAGTCGACAACATTTTAATTTTCATTCCTTTCTTCAAAGTACCTTGAAAGATACGAACTAAAATCACTACTCCAAGATACTTATCGTACCAACTATCCACTAACAATGCTTTTAAAGGCATAGTAGCAGGATCTTGCCCATCGTCTTTTGGCGCTGGCAAACGATGAACTACCGCTTCTAGTACATCTTGAATACCAATACCACTTTTTGCTGAGATCATTAAAGCGTCACTTGCATCAAGGCCAATCATATCTTCTATTTGCTGCCTTACCATTTCCGGCTCAGCTGCAGGCAGGTCAATTTTATTTAAAACTGGAATAATTTCATGATTATTATCTATCGCTTGATACACATTAGCCAGAGTTTGCGCTTCAACTCCTTGACTTGCATCAACTATAAGCAATGAACCCTCACAAGCAGCCAGCGACCGGCTTACTTCATAGGAAAAATCAACATGGCCTGGTGTGTCCATTAAGTTAAGTATATAGTTGTTACCATCCTTGGCTTTGTAATCAAGCCTTACCGTTTGTGCTTTGATCGTGATGCCCCTTTCCCTTTCAATATCCATTGAATCAAGAACTTGCTGACTCATCTCGCGTTGCTCGAGTCCACCACAATATTCGATCAATCGATCAGCCAAAGTTGACTTTCCATGATCAATGTGGGCAATTATAGAAAAATTTCGGATAAATTTCTTTTCAGTCATTATTGTATGCACTATTATTCTCAAAATACGCGGGTTAGTATACAGTAAAATATTCTCTTGAGGTAGTAAAAATGCGCGCAGAATTAGAAAACTTAAAAAACAAAATCGAAGAATCACTTGCCCTGATCAAGAGGTCTCTTTGACCCAGATGGCACAAGAAAAAAACTGGAAGAACTAGAGAAACTTTCGCTTGATCCAAATTTGTGGAACGATCAGAAAAAGGCAAGCGCAGCTTTAAAAGAAAAAAGATTGCTTGAAAAAACTTTAGAGTCATACGATTACATCGATGATGGCCTTCGTGAAAATATTGAACTTGCCCAGATGGCAGAGGAAGAACATGACGAGGATATAATCTCTCAAGTTCAGGCGGAGCTAATCAAAATCCAGGTCACTTCAGCAAAACTAGAGACAGAATGCTTGTTTTCTGGAGAAGCCGATGGAAATAATTGCTTCCTAGAGATAAATGCTGGAGCTGGTGGAACCGAAAGCCATGATTGGGCTTCCATGATGATGCGTATGTATTTAAGATTTGGCGAAAGAATGGGTTTTACCTGCGAAATCATCAACATAATTTCAGGTGAAGAAGCTGGTATTAAGTCATGTTGTATTAAGTTTAAGGGAGATATGGCATACGGTTGGCTTAAGTCCGAATCTGGCGTACACAGACTAGTTAGGATATCACCCTTTAATGCAGCTGGAAAAAGAATGACCAGCTTCGCTTCTTGCTGGGTCTATCCTGAAGTTGATGAAAGCATCGACATTGTTATTGAAGAAAAAGATCTTCGTATAGATACATACAGGTCATCTGGAGCAGGTGGACAACACGTAAATACTACTGATTCGGCAGTGCGCATAACGCATCTTCCGACAAACATTGCAGTTCAATGTCAAAATGACCGCTCTCAGCACCGTAATAAAGCAGAAGCTATGCAAATGCTAAAAGCCAGATTATTTGAACTTGAGTTACAAAAAAAGAATGAGGAAGTAAATAAACAAAACGCTGAAAAAACTGATAATGGCTGGGGACACCAAATTAGGTCGTACGTACTGCAACCGTATCAAATGGTCAAAGATTTACGAACAAGCTACGAAACTAGTGACTCCTCGGGTGTTTTAGATGGCAATTTAGAGAAATTTGTTTCAAGTGCTTTGGCTGCAAATGTAAGTAAACGAAACTAAAATAAGCGGTTTCATGATTATGACTGGCATACTGGCAATACAACCCGTCATGCCGGACTCGATCCGGCATCTCAGGAGATAGAAGGAGATCCCGGGTCAAGCCCGGGATGACTGTGTTTTAAGGGAGGGAGTGCGTCATATATAAAATCATAGTTGATGGCTAATTTATTAACTGCATAAAATATAAACAATAGATAAAATGAAACTCAAAAGCCAAAAAGGGAAAAAAATTGGAATCTTCGGCCTGGGATTAACTGGATGCTCTGCTTTTTCTGCGCTAGATAAAGTGGCAAAAACTATTCTCTGCTGGGATGACATAGAAGCAAATCGCAATAACTTTATGTCCCAATTTGGCTCTGAGTCTCTAAAGGATATTACCGAAAAAGATTGGCAGTCTCTTGATAAAGTTATAGTCAGCCCAGGAGTGCCTCCAGCGCACCCAATTTTCTTGTTAATAAAGAAACATAACATATTGATATCTTCTGATATCGATCTATTCATTGAAGAAAACCCACAATCAAAAATAATTGCAATAACAGGAACAAATGGCAAAAGCACCACCACAGCACTAATTGGCCATATTTTAAATAAAGCTGGCCTTGATTATCATGTTGGTGGCAATATAGGGCTACCTGTCCTGATGCTTCCAGAAGGAGCTGCGGGCTATGTTTTAGAATTATCTTCGTTCCAAATTGATTTACTACAAAATTTCAATCCATTTATCTCTATTCTACTTAACATTACTCAAGATCATTTGGATAGGTATGGAACTTTTGAAGAATACAGTAAATCAAAATTTAGAGCTTTTCAGGGCGATGGAATCAAAATAATCGGGATAGATAGCGATAAATCACGAGAATTTTATAATCATCTAAAAGAGAAAGGAGAAAGGAAATTAATTCCTATTACTACTAACTCAAGCAATGATGGTATAATTTGCCACTCTGAACAACTGCTTGATAACTTCTTCAATCGAAATACATATGAACTTCCTGCACTACAACATCTAAAAGGAAAACATAACCAAGAAAACATAGCAGCGTCTTTTGCAGCTTGTAGGGCTTTAGGATTAGCCCCTTTAGAAATTATTGCGTCTATCTCTAGCTTCAATGGACTTAAGCACCGATTTCAATACCTTGGCACTAAAAATAATATTAGTTTTTATAATGACAGTAAGGCTACTAACGCTACTTCCGCTGCTTGCTCACTAGTCTCACTTAATAATATCTTTTGGCTTGCTGGTGGTATTTTTAAGGAAAAGTCACTATCACCGATTGATTCTGGACTTAAGAACGTAAAAAAAGCATATTTATTCGGTAAAGATAAGCTATTATTCGCGATGCATCTTGAGAATAAAATAGAATATACAATATGCACAACTATGAAAGAAGCTTTTGAGTGCGCAATAAAAGATGCACAAATGATAAAAGAAAATACAAATGTTTTGCTTGCTCCAGCTTGCGCATCATACGATCAGTTCAAAAACTTTGAAGATAGAGGCAACCAATTTATAGAGCTATATGATACTAACTAACCTTATCAAACAATGGTGGAGAACAATAGATCAGCAAGCGGTAATAGCGTATGGTATACTTATTGCCTTTAGCTTCATGTTGGTAACAACTACCAGCTCTGCAGTTGCAGGCAAGATTGGTCTTGTTGATAATTATTTTTCTTCCAGACAAATAGTGCATTTGTTTGTTGGTGCTATTTTTATGGTAGCATTCTCTTCTTTGGATAAAAAATGGATAAAAAGAATAGCTATTCTTGGCTTCTTGTTCAGCTTAACGATGCTAATACTTGTGAAGTTTTATGGTTACGAAGTAAAAGGCGCCACAAGATGGATACGAATAGCCGGTTTTTCATACCAGCCATCAGAATTTTTAAAACCATTTTTTGCCGTTGTCACTGGCTGGATACTTTCGTTGAAATATCAAGAAGGTTTTCCTAGTTTCCAAGTGTGTATTTTACTATATGGAGTAGTAGCCGTTTTAATACTAATCCAACCTGATGTAGGAATGCTGATCTTAATTACAGCAGTGTTTGCTAGTCAATTATTCATAGCTGGCTTCCCTATTATCTGGATTATGGTGGCATTGATGGGAGGGTTTTTTGGCATTGTATCAGCTTATTTCCTTCTACCGCACGTTACAAGCAGAATCAATAACTTTTTAGATCCCGTAAGCAATGAAAATTACCAAATAAGCAAATCTATACTCGCCTTTGAGGAAGGTGGCTTATATGGCAGAGGGCCTGGTGAGGGCTCCGTAAAACAGCATCTGCCAGACTCACATACTGACTTCATTTTCGCAGTAGCTGGCGAGGAATTTGGGGCGATAATATGCATCATGATCATAGGCATATTTGCCTTCATTGTGCTTCGCAGCTTAATTAGAATCAATAATGAACAAGATAAATTCATTCAATTAGCCAGCGTTGGCCTTATCTCTCAATTTGGGCTGCAAGCTGTTATTAACATGGGAGTTACACTTAATCTACTCCCAACAAAGGGTATGACGCTACCATTTATAAGCTATGGCGGATCATCAACTCTTGCCATAGGAATTGCAGTTGGTATGTTGCTGGGATTAACAAAACATAAGACTTCTCTTATCAAATATAAGGATAGCGACATTTAAATGAACAATAAAAACGCTCTATTGCCGCTAGAATTAAACTCTAAAAAAAAGTCTATAGTCTTAGCTGCTGGTGGAACTGGAGGACACTTATTCCCTGCTCTGGCTCTTGCCGAAGAATTTGATAATACTGTTGTTGATGTTCATTTGATCACCGACCTAAGATGCCAGAAATATCTGGACCAAAACCAGCCAATTAAAACACACATATTCGATTTTCATCTTAAAATGACCGGCCTACTAAATAAGGCTACTTCTCTATGGCAACTATCAAATGTATGCATTAAAACATTATGGTTAATTATTCAACTTAAACCAAATATTATCATTGGTTTTGGAGGATATACAAGCTTTCCTTCATTACTAGCAGCGAAAGTTCTTCGAATTCCCTATATCGTTCAAGAACAAAATTGCTTTTTAGGAAAAAGTAACCGTTTATTTGCCGGGTCCGCTAAAATTATTGCCTTATCTTACAAAGAAACAAGTAACGTCAGCTTGAGTGATAATGAAAAAGTAGTGATCACAGGAGATTTAGTTAGATCATCCATAAGAAATTTGCCTATAAAAAACACTTTTGATAACGAAGAGTTTCGACTTTTTATTTTTGGCGGGAGTCAAGGGGCGAAGGTTTTTTCTCAAATTATTCCTAACGCCATAACTGAACTGTTAAAATTAAATCCAGACCTAAAAATTCACATCACTCAGCAAGCAAGCACAGATGATCAAAAAGAAATTTCTGCAACTTATGACAAATTGGGGATAAAGTACGTTTTATCACCGTTCTTTCATAATATGGCAGAAATTTATTCTAAAACTGATCTTGTTATTTCAAGATCAGGTGCTAGTACTGTTGCAGAGCTAGTCAACGTTGGCGTTCCAGCAATTTTTATCCCCTTTCCTTATGCAATGGAAGATCATCAATATTTTAATGCAAAAGCGATAGAAAATAGCAAAGCAGGGTGGTGTTTTAGACAAGAAGAAATAACACCTATAATTTTAGCTCAAAAAATTTGCGAACTAATTGTTGACAGGAAGTTGCTTAAAGAGACCTCAAAAAACCTTTTAAATCGTAAGAATAATGGGGCCAAGTATCTAGCAGACACAGTTCTCAAAATAATTGGATAAACCTAACCTTTCTCATTGCAACTGAATTGATACTTGTTGTATAAATATGTCTGAATCCTTAAAAAATTAGGCTAGCTTATGCTAAAAAAGATAGTTATTTTTTCTACATTAGCCATGTTGCTTTCTGCCTGTGTGACCGGGCCAGAGGGGTATTTAAAACGCTCTGCAAATAACAAAATTATTGATCGCAAAGGTTTTAAAGGCGGAAAACGAGCTCCCCTCTATAATAAGAAATACATATCGCAAGCTAAAAAAAATGTAGTCACCGGTGAGTACGAATACGATGATTTCGACGATTTCGATGAGGATAATTCCGAAAGAGAAAATACTTCTAAAGATAATATCGATATGTACAAGGCTATGATCGATCACGATCTATCTCAAGAAAGAAAAAATAAGAAAGACTCGAAATGGAGTAAGAATAAAAATACTTACCCATCAATCAGAAAAGCAAGCCAGAGACTGGACGACGATGATGACACGCACAATATGGAATTAAGAGAAGAGCTTAATCAAATAAAGGCTATGTTAAATGACACAAAAAGGGAAATGGCTAACAACAAATGTCCTGCTATTGTGCAAAACGAAAAAAAGAAGCAACCTACTACCACACCTACTAATGCTTCTGTAACCCCGACTCAACTCAAAAAAGATACTTCATCTTCTCCAAAAAAGAAGGCAACTCCTATAGTAGATGATAACCATAGCAAACCTACTATAATTGAACCTATCGAATCTTTGTAGCATAGTAACAGTGCCACACCCCTAATCTTTAGGCGTATGACTTTTGACGAAGCGACTAATTAATGTTGTTAACAGTATAAATCAGTGTCTTCAGGATTTACTCCCGTAGTAAGGATTTCTGAATATTCTGTTAAATCCTCCTGATAATTCAGTATACCCGTCTCATCTCCCTCAAAATTAAAAAGTTGCCCCTGGTAAAGTAGTGAGTCATGGACAAGAACTTTATTTTCTATTAGAAATTTATATAACTGACTTGAACCTCTAAAATAACCTTCTTCAACTCTTCCTAAATTATTTAATCCAATTCCTTGTCCTTGCAGTAACCCATTATCCTTAAATTGAATAACATTCCGTGCATAACAATCAATATATTCATCTATTGACTTATAATTTGTGTACTCATAAGGTAATTCCAATTTTTTATCTTTTTCTTTAACTAATACGAATTGGTCAAGGTCATTTTTGCAACCGTATACTAATATTGGGTTAATCATATTTATATATTCCAATACTTTATGTAGACGATCTGGATTTGATGTCAGCATATCATCAATACCCATTTCTTTTAGGATTTTAATTGCCTCATCTGGTAGTGTATGTATCTCATTGTCTATGGCTAAGTAAAATCCATCACTAAGTAGCATACCGTGTCCAGGCTTTAACATGTCATATACTTGAAGTAATGTACCTAGAGGATCTACTAGATGCCTCATGGTGTAATGTGATACGATGAGATCAAAATTATTAATAGGTTCTATTTCTCTTTTATTGAACTCTTCAATTATGTTCTCAATTTTAAAAGCTCCCAACTGATAATGATTACATTTTTCGAGAGATGATTCTATAGGCTTATCATTCACTTCTCCCCTTACACTATATATATTAAATTTTATATCTGTTGGTAGATCATTGGAGTTATTTATTTGCGCATTCAGGGCATTGCCTAAATTAAAGTTCCCGGCTCCGATGTCTAGTATCTGAAACAGCTTTTGTTGCGGATGATTTTGAACAATTGTTTTTAGTAAATCAAATTCATTTATATTACACAAATTATAACTTTCGTGACCATTATGCAGCCCCCAAGTGTTTTTAACTAATACTTCTTTAAACGTATTATCAATTTTGTTCTGAATATTTTCCGAACGATCTGTTGGTTTTAGAAATCTCGACTGCTTGCTCATAATTTTTGCCTCTATTATCAATATTTAGTTAACTAATGTTAAGTCATTAAAAACAAAAAGTCAATTGTTTTTAATAATTATATATATTAGTTAAGTAAATTTTTTAAGATATAGTAATTTCTATATAGCAAAGAGACTAGAGTGTGATAGAATAATTTTTTTAGCTACGAGTTGCACTAAAACGGCTTATACTCTGCTTTAAGTACTTGCCAGTATAGCTCTCCTGACAAGCGGCAACGACTTCAGGTATGCCTTCGACAACTATCGCTCCGCCTTTATCACCGCCCTCTGGACCGATATCTATGATATAGTCTGCTGTCTTAATCACTTCCATGTTGTGTTCAATAACAACTACTGTGTTACCTTTATCTACTAATATATGCAAAACACTAAGTAGTTTTTTGATATCATCAACATGTAATCCTGTCGTGGGCTCATCAAGGATATAAAGAGTCTTACCAGTTGAGCGCTTTGAAAGCTCT
>JANNVO010000202.1:0-1578 GCA_031414475.1 Rickettsiales bacterium | reverse complement strand
CCAAGTCATTTGTCACTGGATATCCCGCCATGCCGTTCCGCAAAGTGGCGGAGAATCAGGCGAATCTCAGACGACTCGGAGAATGGAAAGAACGGGTCAAGGAACTGGAAGCCCGGTTAGCGGCTGTCGAAATATTGCTCTCTAGCAACTCGGCACCGAAGGAGAACGATTGATCCGAATTTCTCCTCAGCGCTCCATCTCGGCAATCGCAGAGCGAATCGCCGCTTGGACTTGTGGGCTTCCATAAAACGGGCCGGCACCGGGGCCGCCGGTGGTGTGGGTTTCGAGCAGGACGAGTTCGCCATTCACGAGGAGAAATGATGGGTTGCCGCTATCACCGACGATGAGATTTCGTCCGTAGACGGGATTGAGGCCGGGAATGTAGCCGAGTTGCACGGAGTTTCCGGAGATGGCGGCGATTTGGTGGACTGAGAGAGTGTTAGTCTGATCGGTCACGATGACGGGGCGACCGACCGTGGCATCGCTTGCCTTGGCGAAGCGGTAGGCCTTCACCACCGATGGCAGCGGCATGTTGAGCTGGGCCACGGCGATGTCGCCGACGCTGTTGAGTGACCGCGTTTTCGCAATGAAGCGCTCGTAAGGTTTGCCACTTTTGTCGTGAAACATCACCGGCACGCTCGGAGGTCGGGTGTAGTGGGCCGCCATCACGACGTATTTTGGCGCAATCAGCGTGGCGGTGCGCGAGTCGTTCCACGAGACGCCGGTGAGATTCAGGTCGGAGGCCCAGTTGCCTTTCCACTCGGATTGGCCTTTCGACTGGTAGGAAGAGAACAAGATGCCCCTTTCCGCCTGTTTCGGCAGGAATCCAAGACCGCCCTGAGTGGTAGAGCCATTGGGGGTCGTGATTGAGGGGCCAAATGAGGGGCCACAGGCACATATCATGAGAGAAACTGCGAGCATCGATAAGGATTTCATAAATCGAAGGATGTCTGACGGATAGCAGTCCTCAGACCGAGTGACAAGCAAGGTTCCATCCGCGTTGAGCTCGCCCTTGCCTTGTTTGGCGGACGCTGTCTAGTCTCCGGCCATGCCCGCCGAGACTTGCACGCGATTTTTTCAAACCGGAAGCCCTGCCGAGCCGGTCAGGCTGCGCGATGGTGGCCAACTTCCGGGGATCACCCTCGCCTACGAGACTTGGGGTGAACTCAATCCCGAGCGCTCCAACGCGATTTTTCTCTTCCATGCCCTCTCCGGTTCCCACCACGCCGCAGGCTTCAATCCGGGGATCGAAGGAGTCGGCGAGCTGTGGCAACCGGAAATGCATGATGGTTGGTGGGAATCGATGATCGGTCCCGGCAAGGCACTGGATACGGAGAAATACTTCGTCGTCAGCGCGAACTACTTGGGCGGCTGCTTCAGGGGGATGAGGGCGCGCCCCCGGAAATGCTGGTCAACCTCCGCGATGAGCTGGCCACAGAGTGGTTCCACCCCCTTGAAGGGTCGCGCACTTCCGCCTATTACACGAAGATCATCCAGCTACTGCATGCCAAGGGGCAGTTCTCTGAGTCGCCGGTCCTTGCCCCGCGCCAGGGTGGTCCAACGCTATCGCGCTATCCA
>JANNVO010000201.1:0-1881 GCA_031414475.1 Rickettsiales bacterium | reverse complement strand
GCTCAATCGGTTTTTCAGTCGTTTTTTTGGTTTTTTTGGTTCGTAACATTTTCCCTTGTTTCTTGGTACTATTGTGGCAATGGCAGAGCATTCTGATTTGAAAAAGAAGCTAATCCTTGTGACCGGTGGAGCTGGATTCGTCGGTTCGCATCTTTGTGAGCGGCTTTTCCTTGACGGTCACCGTGTTATCTCACTCGATAACTATTTTACTGGTTCACGGGAGAATCATGTTACTGGTGTCGAGTATCGTAGTGGTCATACCAAAGATATTGCAATGCACGTTCCGGAAAAACCTGATCTCCTCTATCACTTGGGTGAGTATCCTCGTGTCGAACAAAGTTTTGACGACATTGAGTTTGTTATGGATAGTAATGTTGTAGGAACAAAAGCAGTGCTTGAGTTTGCACGTACACGAACATGTAAGTTTGTGTATGCAGGTTCGTCGACAAAATTTGCGGATGGTGGAATCGGCAAGGATCAAAGTCCTTATGCATGGACCAAGGCTTCTAATACAGAGCTTACAAAAAATTATGGAGAGTGGTTTGCGCTTGATTATGCAATTACGTATTTTTACAACGTGTACGGACCGCGAGAACGAGGTGATAGTAAGTCAGGAACGCTCATTGGTATTTTTAAAGAATTGTATGAAAAAGGTGCTCCGCTCCCCGTTCGATCGCCAGGTACACAACGCAGGAATTTTACACACGTGAGCGACATTGTTGACGGCCTTGTCTTAGTTGGAGAGCGCGGGTCAGGTGACGAATATGGTCTCGGCCATCCAGATTCGTACTCGGTACTTGAGGTTGCAAAGTTGTTTGGGGGTGAGACTACGGTACTTGAGGAACGACCAGGTAATCGTATGAACTCACAGGCAGATGTCCGAAGAGCTGAAATGGAGCTTCGATGGAAACCAAAATATAATCTTCCCGATTACATTAGAGAAATAACATCAAGGACATGAGAGTGCTCGTATTTTCAACCGACGACCACCTCTATCCGGCGGGTGGCGCTGAGCAGGCATTTGGAAATATTACTGAACGATTACCTTCTATCGAGTTTGACCTCATCTGTGCAAAGCTTCGAAAAGGTTCTTTATCCTATGAACGCGTCAAGAATGTGAATATCTACCGCATGGGTTTTGGTATTCCAAAGGTAGATGGATTTATCCTTGCACTTTTCGGACATTTTTGTGCATGGAAACTTATGAAGAAAAATAAGTATGACCTCGTCTGGTCTATTATGGCGAGCTATGGGGCTTTTGCTGCAGTACGAGTAAAAAAGCATACAGGAATTCCGTTCCTGCTCACTCTCCAAGAGGGAGATGCTTTTGAATATATTTATGCACGAGTAAAGTACGTGCGGAAATCTTTTAATGAGATATTTGAGAAGGCGGACGGAGTCCAGGCAATTTCAAAGTACTTGCTGACGTGGGCCAATGATATGGGGTATCAAGGTACTCGCGGTGTCGTCATACCTAATGGTGTTGACCTTCATGCTTTTAGGGATGTAGAGAGTGAGATTTCTGTAGAAGAGACTCGGCGCTCATTCGGGTTTCCTTCTGACGCTTTCGTACTCGTTACGAGTTCGCGACTTGAAAAAAAGAACGGTATTGGTGACGTTATTTCTTCCCTCACCACACTTCCTCAAAATGTCTGCTTTGTCATTTGTGGGAGTGGTTCTCTCGAGCGTAGTTTGCGAGAGCAGGTGAAAAATCTGGAATTAACTGACCGGGTTCGTTTCATGGGATTTGTTAACCCAAGCGACGTCCCTCGTTTCCTCCGCGCCTCAGATGCTTTTATTCGACCCTCGCTTTCCGAAGGTCTTGGGAGTGCATTTCTTGAAGCGATGTCAGTTCGTCTGCCGGTATTTGGTACGAACGTT
>JANNVO010000200.1:0-16744 GCA_031414475.1 Rickettsiales bacterium | reverse complement strand
GGGAAAAATGCAGGGAAATCGCTTGGTAACTTCTTCGACAAGAAAATTGCGCGTGTTTCTGCAACGGTAACTCGGAAGTTGAGAAGAAAACATCAGAACCACTCCCTGTTAGTTACAAAGAATTTTTTAACTCTAAAGGTTTTGAATTTGTTAAAGAAGAGAATAATATTAATGAATATTTTGGTCTTATTGACGAACGCCATAATAGCAAATGCTTAATCTTTAAACCTATAATCAATGAATTATTTGACTCCAACCATACTGATAATGGTGAAAATTATAGCGATTCACTAATAATAGGTAGTATCGAAGAAACACACTAAATTCATACAGCAAATACCATTAGCTGGTGAGGTTCTATTTTATTAAAGGGAGGTAATAGTAATTTATCTTGAAAATGGGATAGTTGATTTTAAAACGGGTTTTGGTATTACCCATTGTGTGACGCCAAGCATGGTGTAGGAGCAGGAGGTGCAAGCCCTCTGTAGGCTGGTTTGAAGCGGTCTATTAGTCTAGGCAAGGTTAATCTCGTGGGATCTAACTGAAGGAAGCTGATGGCAAAACAAGGCTGGAACGAACAGAAACTAGATAGTAGGCTATGATGGCGAGGTAACCTAGCAATAGATATAGTAAAAGCAGTTGAACCCCTGATACACAAATTTTGCAGAAACTCGGCTATGCTCACGTATCTATGCTGTGCAGCATCGCCTTGAAATTTAATGTATAGTGAACTGCTTTTACTCTACTTGGCTCGTCAACGGAGAATAACATATATATGTCACTTAGTAGACTTATTTTACGGAGATTTTGTGCTTTTGGTTAATTTGCGGACAAGCTCTAATACCATTATTTAAAATAAGACATATGGATTTTAGAGCGTCGCCCGCGCAGCGTATTCTTAACATTAAGCACAAGAGAGACTCGCAAAATTCGTTTGTATCGTTTTAAATAGGAAATGGTATTACGTCAAACTCAGGTTACTTACTAGTAATTGAGTACATTAGTTTTCCAATCAAGTCTTCAATGTTTAGAGATGATTGGGTAAATTTTATCTTACCACCATCTACAAAATTATCATCAGATGCACCAGGATTTATCCTAATATATTTTCCACCCAAAAGACCGCTGGTAGAAACAATTGCACTAGAATCTTTAGGAATATCAACGCCTTCATTAATGTTTAGATTCAAGATTGCATAATATGTATTATCTTCAAGACTAAGACTGTCAACAGAACCAATCTTAATGCCAGCAAGCTTTACATCTGCACCCTTAGCAATTCCATCAATATTTTGGAAATTAGCAGTTAGCATATAACCCTTTTTCATTTTTGAAAAATCGTTTACATTGTAAGCAAATACAAGAAAACCAAATGCCACAATCAGTACAAAAAAACCCACTAACGTTTCAATAATCCCCTGTTTCATTTCTTACACCTTTAAACTATTAATTACTCTGGATTCCAACTGGAATAAGTCTTTATCTTTATATATTTTGACTTGGCTGGATCATATGCATGCTTAGTTCCAGTTACATTTGGCAAATGCTCTTTTTGCCATTCGTATCCTTTAGTTTGATTTTTATCTGGTATCTCATTACTTAAATAATGAAGCCATGAATGCCACATTGGAGGCACTTTTGACCCATCATCAATTCCGTTATACACCACATATCGCTTGTTATGCTTTAGATAATTCTTACTATTGCCTACGTAGTAGCAATTACCAAATTGGTCCACGCCTACCTTTCGACAAAATAATTTAATCCACAGTTTGTTAATTTGAAGCATTTTTAAGCATTCTCTTTGCAGTTTCTTTACCAACAACGGCTAGTCTATCAGCTATATTATTACCTTCATTATTAGCATGACCTTTCACCCAACACCAAATGATATCGTGTTTCTTCATTTCATGCTGCAAATTTTGCCATAAATCAACATTTGTCACTGGTTTATTGTCACTTTTTCGCCAATTATTCTTCTGCCAATTTTGTATCCATTCAGTTGCACCTTTTTGGAGATATGTACTGTCCGTGTAAAGTTTGACTCTACAAGGTTTTTTCAAGTGTTGTAGGGCATAAATGGCAGCCGCCATTTCCATTTGATTATTTGTAGTTTCAAGCTGATAGCCAAAAATTTCTTTTTTTGTGTCATTAAATATTAATAATGCACCCCACCCACCGGGCCCAGGGTTTTGAGAACAAGCACCATCAGTATAAATTTCAACAAAAGGCATAGCACTCTTTCCATTTTCAAATGATACATTCGAATTTTTTAGATCTCGGCTGTGCTCACCTATAAGCATAGGCTGCGCATCCTCATCTTTAAATTCGAGCGTCTGATTTAAAACTGAAAACAGCATAGTATCAGTAGACATATAAAAACTAAATCCTACTTGCTTTTTTTACGAAACTTATCAATCGCAATAACTTCACCCGCTTTTTGCAACTTATCCTTTGGAAAGCTTTTTCCTTTTGCCGGTAATTTGGGTTTGATTCGCCTAATTTCTGTTTCATTATCTGAAGCGGCTTCAAATGTCTCAATTTCGAAATCAATATCTTCTTTATTTCTATGAAATTGCAAACTAAAGTTAGCTATAGGATCAATGAAACTTGTAAGAGCAGAAAAAGGAACCACAATAGTTTCTGGCATTCCACCAAACGCAATATTAACCGAGAACCTATCTTCTAGAACCCTTAAGTCTTTAAACTGATATTGCAGCACAATGGTTATTTCTTTAGGATATCTCTGCCTAATGTTTCTGGATAACACTACCTCAGGATCATCAGTCTTAAACGAAATATAAAAACTTTGCTCGCCAATTAATCCAGTCTCACAGGTATTATGCAGTACTTTCTTAACAATGCTAAGCATTGCTTCGTCTATTAATAATTGATAGTCTATCGACATATAAATCTTATCACAAAAATAGTGGGGCTTTTCTGTTGCCAGGTAAGCCCCGAACCCCGTGGCTAGCTACAATTAAGCAGCAGCCGCAAGACGATTGTTATCGTTTGCATTTACTTTTTTTGATCCATTATTCAGCGGAATCATACTGGGTAAAAATTATTTCTTTATTAAGCACGTCGATCCTATTTCGCTCCCATAATACTTAAATGGTGGAAGCGCCGGGTACCGCCCCCGGGTCCGCAACTCCTATTCCAAACAACGTTTATCACCATATCTACCTAAGTAGCAGTTTCATTATAGGCTATATTCAGTAACGTTGTAAATAGACGATAGGTTAATTACCGGATAATTTAGAGCAAAAAGTTTTTTTCCTCTTGTTGCTTAAGTTTTGGATGGACAAACATATTTTTTTTGATTATAAATTGCACTCACAAAAGGATCACCAAACTTAGAGCCTGCCTTTGGTAGATTCTATTGATCTGGCCAGGTAGCTCAGTCGGTAGAGCAAAGGACTGAAAATCCTTGTGTCGGCGGTTCAATCCCGTCCCTGGCCACCATTCATTTAAACGATAATATACGTTTAAATTTCTGAGCAACTTCAACTACATAGTTAAGTTACTTGTCATGCTGAACTTGATTGAAGCTTGCGCCTGCCTCTTGGCCTAGCATCTGGTTCATCTACTGAGATACCAGATCAAGCCCGGTAGACTTTATTAAAAAAATTTATTTATTCAGGGCTTCTTGAACGTTTTTGGACATACGATAGTAGATCGTATTATATTCTTCATCTTTACCGGCATGCTTTCTTTTTCTCACTGAAAGACTACCAAAACCTCTCACCTCTATTCTATTGCCAACTGCAAGTTCATCCTTAATGTGAGCCAAGATACAATCAACTGCAAAACTAGCATCCAACTCGCTAAGGTAGCTAAGCTTTTTTGCAATATTTTGTTCTAAGTCTTTTTTTGTAGCCATTATTTAAGTTGTGGTTTTTACTAGTTTATTTTTTGTCTCTTAATATTCTTCCTTGCTCTCTTTTCCAATCATCTTCTTTAATTGATTGCCTCTTATCGTATTGCTTTTTACCTCTTGCCAAACCAAGTTCAACCTTAACTTTGTTTTTGTGGTTAAAATAAAGCGACAACGCTATTAGCGTGTAGCCCTTTAATTTGATTTTACCTATTATTTTTTGCATTTCTTTCTTACGAAGCAATAATTTTCTTGGCCTCAGAGGTGCATGATTAAAACGATTTGCTTTTTCGTATTCTGCAATATGGCAATTATACAAGTATAGTTCGCCGGAACCTTCCGCCGCATGAGAATCAGCTAGAGATACCTTTCCTTCCCTTATGGATTTTAGCTCACTTCCAGTAAGCATAATACCAGCCTCTATGTTTTCCTCTATTGAGTAATCAAATGAGGCTCTCCTGTTTTTTGCGACTACTTTCTTATATGAATGGTCAGACATCTTTTTCTAAACCGATAATATCTAACATAAGTTCATTAATTTTTCTTCTCGTATCTTCCCTGGCTTTTGTCAGTGGCAACCTAATTTTATCACTACATAACCCAAGCTCATGAGCTACCCACTTGATACCAATAGGATTGCTTTCAGAAAAAACAACCGTCATCAATGGCATTAATTTTTGTTGTAATTCTCTTGCCTTAATAAGATCACCAGAATTCCACAAGCTTTCAATTTTCTTGCAAATCTTTGGAAAAACATTTGCTATAACTGATACACACCCTACCCCTCCATGAGCGCTGTAAGCTAAAAATCTATTATCATCACCAGCTAGAAAAACAAAATTTGAACTTAATTGGGGCAAAAGTCTCAATGGCTTTTCAATATCACCACTGCAGTCTTTCAATGCTACTATTTTATCAAGAGAAGCTAATCTTAAGACGGTACTATCCGACATATCGCAGCCCGTTCTACCAGGATGTAGATATACCATTATAGGTAATGTGCTCGCGTTATTTATTGCTTTGAAGTGCTGATATAATCCTTCTTGCTCTGGCCTAATATAATGCGGAGCGGTACACATTAAGCCCTCTATATTCATGTTCGAGAGAACAGATACCTTTTCACATACAGATGCAGTACTAACTCCAACCGTGCCGGCGATAATAGGGATTCTTCCTTTTGAGTAATCTATTACTGCTTTAATTAGCTCATAATATTCTTCATCAGAGAGACTACTTCCCTCACCAGTAGATCCCGCTATCACTAGGCCATTAACCCGGGAAGCTATTTGTCTTTCTACAAGAGGTTCAAGCGTTTTAAAATCAATATTATCATTTTCATCTAATGGGGTAATAAGCGCCGTTAAAAGTCCCTTGAATATCATAATGTTTTGCCTACTACTTTAGCATATTCTTGTTGTAGCCTTGATACTAATTCGTTATTAGGGAATTCAACCTTCCCATTATCATATGATATTGAGGAAACTCCTCTGACTTCAGCTGAAGTACCAGTTAAAAAACAAGCGTTATATTGCGCAATATCCTCCAACAACAATCTCTCTTCTATAACTTTTATACCAATATTTCTGGCGATTTCCATAACAGTTTGGCGCGTTATTCCATCAAGAAAACGATCAGCTATTGGCGTAACAATCAAACCTTCTTTGCCAAAAAAGATATTGGTCGTAGAACTCTCAGCAATATCATCATACTGATCCAATATTAAAGCATCATCATAACCCAAATCCTGAGCAAGTTTTTGAGATACGGTCATCATTGCATAATGAGCCGATGACTTACATTGCGGTGGCATTGAGTCCACTCCTACCTTACGCCATGGTGTAACATATAGCCTCATTCCACTTCTAAAGGCTGGACTCGATTCCATAGCTAAGACAAGTATATTACATTTTAAAATTGGATTATAAGCACCTAGTGTTTCTGCTCCTCGCCAAATAAGCGGCCGCACATAAGCATCTTTTAGATTATTCAGGCGAAGTACTTCGTGGGTAGCTTGATTAATTTCATCAGCTGAAAAATTTACTTTTAAATGCATCGATTCTGCTGAACGAAGCAATCTATTTGTATGCTCCATCAACTTAAAAATCTTACCATTGTAAGCACGCTCACCTTCATATACTGCTCCGGCATAATGTAAACTGTGCGTAAGAACATGAACATACGCTTCTTCCCAGGGTACAATTTCACCGTTTATCCAAATATAGTCGGACATTTTATTTGATAATTTAAAATTCATAAATTCCTTCAAAATATTATAGTCAATTTCCTTAAATAAGATTATATTAACCCTAGTATAGCAAAGCCCATGTATTTCTAGTGCTTTAATTTCAAAGCTTCATCTCGCCTTAACGTATGGCTTACGTGAGCGCACAAGAGGCCACGAATTTTACAAATTGATGCACTAGAATACATCGGGGAAAGCTACAGCTGATCTAAACCCTGTTAGCAATTAGTACAAATGGATAAAAAACCACATATTCTAATAGTAGACGATGATAACAGAATACTAAAACTTTTGAAGAAATTTCTTACTCAAAATGATTTTTTAGTTTCCACAAGCGCATCCGCAACCGAAGCATCTAAACTGCTATCAACTTTTATATACGACTTAATTATCCTAGATGTCATGATGCCCGAAATTACAGGAATTGATTTCGCCCAAAGAATAAGATCAAGCGGTGTGATGATGCCCGTGGTAATGTTGACCGCTCTTTCTGAGCCGGAAGATAAAATTAGAGGGCTGGAGTCTGGAGCTAGCGACTATGTTACAAAACCTTTTGAACCAAGGGAATTACTCCTTAGGATTAATAACCTAATTAATTCTCATAAAAGGTTTAAAAAAGAACAAGAAACCATTAGATTCGGCAATAATACTTATAATCTAATAACCAGAGTGTTAATACAAAATGGTACTGATATTAAACTCAGTTCTGCTGAAGAAAAACTTCTCGATACTCTAGTAGAATCTGAAAATAAAGTGATTTCTAGAGAAGAGCTTTCTGCTAAACTTGGTGGATTAAATTTAAGATCTGTAGACGTTCAGATCGTTAGGCTCAGAAATAAGATTGAGCCCGATCCAAAAAATCCCAAATTCCTTAAAACCATAAGAAACGAAGGGTATGTCCTATATACTTAGTTCTATACATAAAAATTTATTCCCTAAAAGTCTACTGACTCGGTTCATGCTAATTATAATTGTACCGGTATTAATCAGTCAGCTTCTTGCAGTATATTTGTTTTATAAAAGACATTGGTACAACGTTTCTCAAAATACAAGCCACCTAATAGCAACGGAAATCTCAGAACTTATTCGCAATCTAAGTAGCAAAAAAATACCCAAACAAGGAAATTACCTGAACCTTGAATATTCTTCCGCTTCCTCAAAACTACCCCCCCCTCCTCAAGAAAAATACGTAGAAGAGCTAGAGATTTTTAAAAAATTACTGCAAGAAGAGCTTGGGCAAGAAGGAGTAATAGTTCTTGATCAAGGGCGAAATGTCCATTTATATCTACAAATTGGAGCAGAGACCTTGTTGATTAAGCTACCTTACAAAGCTATTCTAAATCCAACAACCAGTATTTTTGTACTATGGATTATTTTTCTTACTATACTGCTACTTTCAATCTCCCTGATTTTTTCAAAAAACCAAATAAAATCAATTATTGAACTTACCGATACAGCGGAACGTTACGGTAGAGGAGAAAAAACTGATAAATACAAACCATCTGGCGCCAAAGAGATCCGACAAGCTGGTTTAGCTTTTTTAAAAATGAGAGACCGCATTGAACGCCAAACCGCAAAACGCACTCAGATGTTAGCCATGATATCTCATGACCTCAAAACCCCTCTAACACGTATGAAACTACAGGTAGAACTCATGAATGAGTCTGAAGAAAGAGAGGAACTACAATATGATATAGACAGCATGCAACACATGATTGATTCATACTTAGATTTTGCACGTGGTGAAGGTGGAGAAGATTTTAAGCCGACAAATCTTAATAACTGGATTTCGTCATATATCAAGACTAAGTGGTCTGAAAACAATATAATTCTAAATATCAGCCCCGATCCCGTTATTACTCTGATCAAACCCCACTCTTTTCAGCGCGCGATTGCTAACCTAGTTGGTAACGCTTTCAAACACTCATCTAAAGTCAAGATTTCTCTATCTTCAAGTGAAGATGAAGCACTAATCATCATTGAAGATAATGGCAAAGGCATCAAGAAAGATGAGCGAAAATCAGTGTTTAAACCTTTTTATCGAGCTGATAAGTCAAGATCTCTAGATAATTCTGCTGGCGTAGGGCTTGGTCTAGCAATTACAAAAGAGATAATCAGTGGTCATTATGGCACAATCACCCTTGGTGAAAGCAAAAGCCTCAAGGGGCTACTTATACAAATTCAATTACCAATAAAAAAGTAACTTTATGAAACAAAACTTGAATCACTTAGCAATAATTATGGATGGCAATGCCAGGTGGGCAAAATTACATGAAAAATCTAAAGCCGATGGGCACAAAAAAGGAGCGGAAGTTGCCAAATCTCTAATGCCTCACCTATCAAGATTAGGGATAAAGTATCTTACTCTCTATACATTTTCATCTGAAAATTGGCAAAGACCTGCCGAAGAAGTCTCTATTTTAATTAATCTTTTGAGCCACTATGTCTTGCACGAAACAAAAATTCTTACCAAATATGGAATCAAACTAAAAGTAATTGGTCATTTAGAGAAGTTAGCTCCATCGCTTCAACAAAAAATTAAAGCTGCTGTTGAAAGTACTAAAAACAATTCAGAGGCTACTGTTTGTATAGCTTTTAGTTATGGTAGTAGAGCGGAAATAGTAGATGCTTTTGCCAAAGCGATTGACTCCGGGATAACAAAAATTACAGAAGACAATTTTAGAAATTTCTTGTATGATCCACAGATGCCAGATGTTGATCTTTTAATCAGAACTGGCAATGACTATAGAATTAGTAACTTTTTGTTGTGGCAACTAGCCTACGCTGAATTATATTTTTTGGATAAATTTTGGCCAGAATTTGATGTAAGTGATCTAGAAAAATCCATAGAAAATTACTCAACTCGTCAAAGAAATTTTGGTGGTAGATAACACTATAGTAAAGCACATTGAATTAGGCGATCAAATTCTACAATACCGTCATGGCGAGCAAGTATCAGCTTCCTCGGGATGAGGCGTTTATGAATTTTGGTGGTAGAACTACATATGATTTATGAATATATGATTTATGAATAAAAGAAATTTATTGGTTCGTTGCCTTTCCGGATTGGTGCTAGGATGCTTTTTTATTGTGGCAATTTTTTTTCTAAGACCGTTATTTTATATTGCGATTTATAGCATCGCAACCGTGATGCTCCTTGAATGGTATAATATCACTAAAACCTCAATATATCATAACCTCACAGGACTGTTGGCGATACCTATTCCTATAGCCTCTTTATTGCTCATTTCATACATTGATCAAACTGGCTGGCTATTAATGACATTTTTTTGCACCATTTGGAGCGTTGATATTATGGCAATGCTTGGTGGAAAACTTATAGGAGGCCCTAAATTAGCTCCAAAAACTAGCCCAAACAAAACCATCAGCGGTCTGGTAATTGGAGTTTTGAGCGCAATAATTAGCGTTAATATTCTAACGCTAATTTCAGGTTATAAGCTCCCATATATTATAGACAAATCAAATATTTCGTTAAGTTTTTTTGCTCTAGTTATTGGTGTTATTGCTCAAATCAGTGATTTGAGCGTATCCTTAATAAAAAGAAAATTTAAAATCAAAGATACTGGAACAATTATACCTGGCCACGGTGGAGCGCTTGATAGATTCGATAGCATTATTCTAACCGCCCCTCTGATTGCTTTATATTTGATTAGTAGGGTTTGATGATAGATAAACCATCAAATAGTTTTAGTTTTACTAAGAAAAGAGCTTTTAATATCTTAATGCTTTTAATGCTATTGTATTTTGTCTTCCATTCAGTTTATGGTAGCAGAGGAATATTGGCTTATTTTAAGTTACAAGCTGAACTGAGTAGTTCACACAAAAAACTTGAACTTTTAAGGGCAGAACGGTTAGAAATTGAAAACAGAACAAAATTATTACGTCATGAGTCTATAGATAGGGATATGCTTGATGAAAAAATTAGAAACGTGCTTGGATTTTCCGCACCTGAAGAAAAGATATTTAAAACCCCGCTTAAAAGCAATTAATCTGGAGAAAATGCTATGAGAGTTGTTATTTATAAAAATGATTTACCTAATGACTTTCACTTAGCCGGAGATTTGGCGATTGATTCAGAAACTATGGGACTGAACTTTCACCGAGATAGGTTGTGTGTATTACAAATTAGTAACGGTGATGGTGATTCTTATCTAATTCAATTTGAACAAAATAACTACGCTGCCCCTAATTTAAAGAAATTACTTCTAGATGAAAATAGAGGTAAAATATTTCACTATGCCAGATTCGACTTAGCAGTAATCAAAAAATACTTAGAAATAGATTTAGTGAATATTTTCTGTACAAAAATTGCTTCAAAGCTAGTACGGACATATACTGATCACCACGGTTTAAAGGATCTATGTCGTGAATTGCTCGGCATAACTATTTCTAAACAGCAGCAGTCATCTTATTGGGGAACGCAGGAACTAAGTGAAGATCAAAAAGAATATGCTGCAAAAGATGTTGTTTATCTTCACTCTCTTAGAGCAATACTTATCGAACGTCTAATTGAATTAAATAGAAATAAAATTGCCCACAAATTGTTTGAATTTCTACCAATTAGAGCTGAATTAGATTTAAATGGCTGGAATGATATAGATATTTTTTCACACGGTAGCTAGTATGGATTACATCACTTTGGCCCAAAATAGCATATTAGAGCAATCAAAGTCTCTACAGATTTTGGCTCGGGATATTCCCAAGGATTTTTCCTCCCTAGTTGAACACATACTAAAATTTAAAGGGCGCATCATTCTTATGGGAATGGGTAAGAGCGGATATATTGCTAGGAAAATTGCTGCCAGTTTATCTTCCACAGGCACCCCAGCATTTTATATCCATCCTGGAGAAGCGAGCCACGGTGACCTTGGCATGATCACTGAAATAGATATGGTAATTATGTTATCCAACTCTGGGGAAACTAAAGAGTTATTTGACACAATAAATTATTGCAAACGATTTAACATAAAAATCGTAGCAATCACCATGAACAGCAATTCTACCCTCGGCAAAAGTAGTGATTTTCTCTTGAATTTACCTCTCCAAAATGAAACTTCATCTATTTCAGCTCCTACAACTTCTTCATTAATGACATTATCACTAGGAGACGCACTAGTTACTACCCTTCATCAGTCGAAGGGCTTTACAAAAGAAGACTTTAAAATATTCCATCCCGGTGGGAAAATAGGAACGAATTTATTGAAAGTAGCCGATATAATGAAAGGAGAAGATAGTCTGCCAATAGTGCTAGAAAGTGCTAAATTTACCGAAGTAATAATCACTATGAATGAAAAACGCCTTGGTTGCGCAATTGTTCTGGATAATGATGATAAAATAATAGGAATAATTACTGATGGCGATCTTCGAAGGCATATTAATGAAAATTTAGTTAGCAAGACGGCAAAGGATGTGATGACCAGTAATCCCAAAACAATATCTGATAATACACTAGCAACTCAGGCGCTATTTATAATGAATCAAAAAGCTATTACTGCACTTCCTGTAACAAACGCAAATAGACTTGTAGGAGTTGTGCATATTCATGATATACTAAGACATGGAATTGCATGAATCAATTAAAGCAACATCAAAAAAAAATCAAATTTATTAAATACGTCTTTCTTAGCTCTGGAATATTTTTGCTCCTGATAATTTTTGTTACTATTATGTATTCTCCAAACTCTTCAACAGATAAGTCAAATTCTCAGCAAGATATTCATGATAAAAAACCATACCTTACAAAAGATTACTCATTAAGTATACAGAGTCCGGTTTTTGAAGGCTTTAGTAACAATTTGACGCCATATAAAATACTTGCTAGTGCAATGATGAGAGATAAAAATAACAACTACATTCTTCAAACCGTATCAGGTAAATACTTCACAAGCGACGGTGATATCACTATAAAATCAAACAATGCTGCTCTTGATGAAATAACAAAGCACGTTACCCTTACCGACGATGTACTAATAACTTTCAATGGCGCACAATTGAAATCAAGCCAATTAAATTTCAATATTAATACACAAAACATTAATAGTAACACTCCGGTGATAGTAGACTTCTCCAATTCATATATTAAAGCTGACAAACTTGAATCAGAAGATTATTCTGAAACAATTAGATTCAAAGGTAACGTAGAGTCAGTATTTGATATAGATGATTTTTAGATAATGATAAAGTTCTTAATTTTTCTTTTGCTAATTTTTGCAAGCCCAGCTTTAAGCGCGAACGATAAAATCCAAATCACTTCAGATCATCTTACGCTTAACAAAAAAGATTTATCCGCCACTTTTGAAGGGAATGTAAGAGTTTTTTTTGAAGATCAAGCAGTTTCTACTACTAAGCTAATTATCTACTACTCTGACCTAGGACCAAAACGTGAAATAATAAAAATTGTCTTTCCAACAAAAATTAAAGCTATTAAAAATTATAAAAATGATGTTATTGATGTTATTGTTGCCAATAGCGGTGAATTTGACAATTTAGCAAAAAAACTCACTTTAATTGGGAACGTCCAGATGCAAAAAGATGATAATATACTAGTAACTGATAAAATGGTATATTCTGCTAAACTAAAATCTATAGAATCAAAACCCAATGCAAAATAAACTTGTAGTAAAGAATCTATCAAAATCTTATGATAGAAAGCCAGTCCTGCGGGATATTAACTGCTCCCTTTATCAGGGAGAAGTGGTTGGGCTTTTCGGACCAAATGGCGCCGGTAAAACTACGTTATTCAGCATTATAATAGGTTTGGTTAAAGCGGACCTAGGGGAGTTATCTCTAAACAACCAAGATATTACTAACTTACCCATGTATTCAAGGTCAAGACTTGGTTTGGGCTACCTACCTCAAGAATCTTCAATTTTCAGAGGGTTATCGGTAAAAGATAACATAATCGCTATACTTGAAATAACTTTAAATAATAAACAAGAAATAGAATCAAAGTGCGAAGAATTAATGGATGAATTCTCAATTAGTCACTTAAAAAATAAATCATCTAGCACTTTATCCGGTGGTGAAAGACGAAGACTTGAAATAGCAAGAACACTAGCGGCTAACCCCAAATTCATTCTTTTAGATGAACCTTTAGCTGGTATCGACCCTATTGCAGTCAAGGATATAAAATTACTCGTTTCTCATTTAAAAAATCGTAATATTGGTATTCTTATTACCGACCACAATGTTCGTGATACTCTAGATATTGTTGATCGAGCCTATATTATCTATGACGGAAAAGTATTGATGGAGGGTAAACCATCTGAGATAGTTGGGAGTTCAGAAGTGCGTGAAGTATATCTGGGTCAAACTTTCTTAGAACGGGACTATAACTAACCTAAACTATGGATAATACACACAGGTGTCATTCCCGCAAAAGCTGGAATGACAAATCACGTTTTACACAAAACACTTAGTGATTTACTATAGTTCAGGTTAACTAAAATAAGAAAATTATGAGCAACAAATCAAACAAAAATATAGCATTCTCGATCATTGCTCTATTTTTAAGCATGCTTCTCTTAAGCTTCGCTTCAGTGCCAATTTACAACCTTTTTTGCAAAGCAACTGGCTTTGGTGGAACTACTAAGCGAGATCGAGCTTTTTCAAAAATTGATAAAGGTCATCGCAAAATTAATATTGAATTCGATGCTAATGTTGACAAGGACTTACCATGGAAATTTATTCCCAAACAAAGAAGAACCGACGTTATTACTGGTGAAACTGCACTAATATTTTATGAGTCTGAAAACGTCAGTGACAAAGATATTATCGGTACTTCAGTATATAACGTAACTCCAATGAAAGCTGGCAAATATTTTGTGAAAATACATTGCTTTTGCTTTGAAGAACAATTGCTTAAAAGTGGTCAAAAAGTGCTTATGCCAGTTTCTTTCTTTATCGATTCAGACCTTGATAAAGACCCAGAAATGGACGATGTCGATACCATCACCCTATCCTATAGTTTTTACAAAGTACGAGACGTAGAGTAATCAAAATATAATGATTAAAAACAGCTACTCTTTAATACACTGCATCAAATTCAAGTTAAAAAAAGTCACAGAAAATGTAATGTTACACCAAACTCAGGTTAATTGCTCTAAAGTGAATAAATAATAGACAATAATGCTAGTTATTGCTTATAATTAAGTGGAATTAATGTAAAGACACTAAAAGAAATGGCATCAAATCAAGAACACCCTTTTCACCTAGTTGCGCTCAGTCATTGGCCCATAGCAACTGCATTCTCACTACTAGCTCTTACACTAGGTATGGTGATGTTTATGCACGAGTATACTACTGGCAAATTTGTTTTAGGGTTTGGAGTTATTTCAGTGATTTACTGCTCCTGGAATTGGTGGTCTGATGTGATCGAAGAAGGTAGATCCGGTAAACATCATACCGAGCCAGTTAGAACGGGCTTAAGGATAGGTATGTCCTTGTTTATTCTATCAGAGATAATGTTTTTCTTCGCTTTTTTCTTTTCGTTCTTTTCCGTAAGCTTATTCCCAGCTGGTATACTAGAAGGTCCATGGGTAGTGGCCGAGGGCACGTGGCCTCCAGAGGGAATTAAAACTTTTGATCCTTGGGATATTCCCTTTATAAATACTTTAATATTACTACTGTCTGGTACCACCGTTACTTGGGCGCATCATGCGGTACTTCATAACGACCAAAAAAACTCCGTTACTGCTCTTGGAGTAACAGTTCTGCTGGGCATTAGCTTCACAATACTTCAAGCTTACGAATATCACCACGCAGCCTTTAAGCTAACCGACGGTGTTTATGCCGCAAACTTCTATTTAGCAACAGGCTTTCACGGCCTGCATGTCATGCTGGGGACAGTCTTCCTCACCGTATGCTATTTCAGAGCTAGGAAAGGACATTTTACACGAGGAAATGGCCATCTTGGTTTTGAATTTGCCGCTTGGTATTGGCACTTTGTCGATGTCGTCTGGCTCTTCCTATTCACGTTTGTTTATGTTTTAGGCAGATAGATAGGCTTTTATCCTAGTTCAAAAAACCAAAGAGCACAGCCGTAACTATAGTAATCAGTTCTACTAATGGTTAATCATTATCTTCTCCTAAAAACTCAACAACAATCTGATTATGATTTCTATTATCTTCATTTGTAATAGTAAAACAAGCCGTGTATTCATCTTGCTTTTCTAACTCTATTGATGGATTTTTAGGGACAAATTTTGTAGCCACACGCAATTCAACTTTACAATTGTTTATTGCTACTGAGTTATCACATGATGTTCTCAACTTCATTATTAGCGGCGTAGATGCAGGAGCATTATCGCCAAGGGCTTCGAGTAATGCTAAATAATTTTCTTGAGTAAATTCGATATTTTTCATAAATACACCTCAAAAATTTTAGTTTATTTATATCCAATATACAAAAATAAATTCTGTATATAATAATAAATTATTATTGAACATAAAGTCAATATTTGTAATTAATACAAAATAACCTTAATATTAGATATTTTTTGATTGTTTTTAAACAGGCGCATAAGACTCAAATTCTACTTTGCGCATGAAGTAATGCCCAAGATAGCAAAAAGGCGTATCAAGCAAAGCAGCCAGTATTTTAAATGCTAGGCTGCCGTATATAACTATAAAAAACTGCCCTACTGGAATAATGGAAAAAATCGATAAGATGGACACGACTGTAATTGTATCGACAAATTGACCAACTATGGTGCTTACATTATTCCTTATCCACAAATGCTTACCATTAGTCAAAGTCTTTACATGTGAAAAAATGTGTATATCAATAAGTTGACCTATATAATTAGCAATAATGGAAGCAAAAGACGCTACTCCGTATGCATTAAATACCTGATGAAAAGTACCATCGTCTACTACCGACCAATCTGTTGCGGGTAATAGGTCAGCGACCGTAATTAGGCAAAGCACAACAAGGCTACAAATCACCCCAGTCCTTATCATCAGTTCGGCATTTTTCTTACCATAAAATTCTGTTACCAGGTCTGATATTAAAAACGTAAGCGGGTATAAAAATACACCAACAGAAATTTCAAAACTTTGAGCAAACAATTCTAGAATGATAAATTTCTGAAATATCAGATTTCCAGTTACAATCACCGTACAAAAAATGCTACACAATATTACGTATAATTTCATCGAAGTAGACATATAGCAAAACCTATTTTTCCAATTTATCCTCTACTGTTCGTAAGATAAAACTGAACTTGATGGGCGCAAGACACGCCTATTGGGCCCAGGATCTCATTCCGCTGCCTGAGATACCGGATCAAGTCCGGTATGACCGATTATTAGTCATCCTGAACTTGATTCAGGATCTTCTTTCTTATCTTCCGAATGGTAGCGCAAGTTGTCTTTTATAGCTTCAACCTCAAGCCACTCTACCATCTTCTGATCTAGCTTTTCTTTTGCTTTTAACAAGCTATCTGTAAGCTTGCTGAATTTATCATTATTTAGCATATACAAGTCATGCTGAAATAACTCAGATTCAAGATCAGTTATTTTTTTTTCTAATTGGTCAATTTCAAGTGGTAAGGACTCGAGTAATCTGACATATTTATAACTTAATTTTTGCTGTTTTGGTGCCG
>JANNVO010000199.1:0-1528 GCA_031414475.1 Rickettsiales bacterium | reverse complement strand
CTTTATCTTTTATTAAATACTGAATCAAATAAAAGATAAAGGTCGTGCCATGATTCATCGCTGAATAATTTCTTGGCATTTTCTTTTGAATATGGCACTTTAACGCCATCATCATCTGGCTCTACATTTTTCCAGTCAAGTAAAATAGTATCAATAAACCAAGACAATGTAAGCTCTTTATCTTGTTCAGAACTAAGCTTTGACATTTCAGTAACGCCAAATTTAGAAAGTAAATTATCAGTTGATTTGTTTACCGCCTTAATATAGTTTTTGTTTTGACCACTTTTTCTTGCAATGGTAAATGTTGGCACTGTACCGTCTTTGTTTTTTTCTGAATTAATCTTTACTTCTATTCCTTCATTAACCGAAGACAAATTTGTTTTGTAAGCTGACTTTAACGACATAAAAAACCTTTCTATTATTAAAAGAATAGTGGCTACCACCATGATAGCCACCTTTGATAAATTAAACAACAGGCATTGCAACATCAGGCAAATAGTGCATATTACAATAAGCAAAAGTATGACCTAATGCCGATTCAACCGCCGATTGTTCAAGTGGAACTGTGATAGCCTCATCAGGCGTAACATTTGGGACTCCACCACCTAAAGTCAATAAAGGAATATCAAAAATAATCCCTTCGTTATCCTTAGCAAAAATCGCATCAATCGTAACATCAGCATTGTTTCGCAATGCTTCTTGTGCTGCGATTGTTTGGAAATAAGCTGTAACAGCACCGCTTACACCAAAGTTACCGAACGCCGCATCGATACCACCAACAACACCAATGGCTTTGTTTAGCTTAGCACCGTTAGAAATATTGAAGTTCAAATCAGTTGCATAGCCGAACATTTCGGTAGGAGATAAAGAATCTTCTACTAAAGACATTTTCATTCTAACCAAATCTAATGAAGTATTATAAGCATCTTGACCAAGAGCATAAAACAATTGAACGCCAACTTCTTCACTTGGAAGTGTTTCTGTGCCATCAATAAAATACTCATTCATACAAACATAACTTAAATCTGCTTGCAATAATTTGTTAGCAGGAATTTTTAACGCAAACTCATTGGCATAACTACCAGCTTCAACTTGAGCTTGTGTTCCATTAGCATCTTCGCCAAGTGTTCTCTCGATTGTATAAGTGCTTACAACCAAATCTTCATTGCCGATAATATCTCTTAAATATGTACCGAAGAAAATTCTGATTGTCTTTCCTGCTCCTGTATCGGCTGTAATCAAACCAGTTGATTTGTCGCAAGTAATTTTTGTTGCAGATAATGCCGAAATACGAGCATAACCAACACCATTTGCGAAACTGAAAGCAGAAGCGGCTAAGCCACCACCGATAAAAATCCATTCGCCAACTCTCAAATTTAATTGAGCAATTGGATAAACAGTCGCAGTTAAAACAAGCTTGTTTGAAACGATTGTCGCCGCTAAATCACCACTTGCGAACTCATGTCCAACCACACGAATATTTGCATTGGCAGGAGGGACTTCAGCCACTGTTGTTGTTGCATCGGTA
>JANNVO010000198.1:0-5787 GCA_031414475.1 Rickettsiales bacterium | reverse complement strand
TTGTTTGTTTTGTTTTTTGTTCATAACTCACGTGGTAATATTTCGGTTTTCTACTCCTTACCTCGCTTGTTACTTTGCGCTTTTCAACTGCAATCAAACCAACTTTAGATAATTTCTTTTTAAGGTAAGCTACACTTTTGTAACTTTTAAAGTCGAATAATTTTCTAATGTTTCGGGCTTGTATATTGTTGTCTGCGTTGTAAAAATTAATTACGGAGGTATACTGTTCGTTACTATTTCCATGCTTAAAAATGTTTTGTTGTTCGTTTAATATTGTTTCTCTTAAATTTTTTGACTTGGGTAAATTCGCTTGTAAATATTCGTAAACCTCTGTTACTTTTTTGATGTTACGATTAAATTGTACCTCTTGTTTTAATTGTTGTAAGCGAATTAAATGTGCCTCCAGTACGTTGTGAAGTTCTACACCTTCGGGAACATTTAATACTGAATATTCGTTAATAGAACATTCGTACAGCTCCATTAAATTCGTATGTGAAGTAAGGATTAAATTTTTTATGTTCTTAACTGCAAAACCTTCGTTTATCAAGTACCCTACTCTCGTTGCAAATGTTCTTGCTGAACATTTGCATAGTTTTAATATTTCGGGAGTTGGTTTTGTAATGTTTTTAATTACTCCACTGGTGGTAAGTGTTTTTAGATTAAGATAAAAAGCGTAAACTTTTAACAATTTTCCAGTTTGGTAAGTGTTTATAGTTTCTCGAATTTTTACTATATTTGCCAGTAGTTCATTGTGTACCTTAACTTGATGTTTTACTTTAACCTCCAAACCCCTTGATTTTACAGGGTTTTTACTTAACATACTATAAATTATAGGTTGTTGATGAGGTAAAGAAAAGCCGCTTACAGGCGTTATTCCTGTTAGGTTTTGGGTACTTGAATGAATGTTAGTTAAACGGTTCATAAATTGTATTCACATTGGCACTACTAAAATACATATTAATTAACTTTACACACAGTAAAACGCACCGAGTTTTAAACACTCGTTTTCATGGTTCATATTCACTTGGCAGTTACTATGCAACCCTTGCCCCCGTTAGCGTTACGGGGGCTTTTTTTATTCATTCAATTGGTAGCAATTGTTAATAACCCTAAACTATGATTTCAACTTACCAAAATATTGCAGACTTAATATCATCTATTAAAAACTCACAGGGCTTAATTATTAATACAGTAGAGCCAATTAGTTTTGGTTTTATAGATTCGGGTTCATTTCCAATTGACCCTGTCAAGAATTTATTTTACGGGACAATAATTTTTAATTTACAAGTTGCGGATACAACTAATAATATAATTTTTTATACATACGATAAAAACACAAATCCAACATTTTTTTTTGCGGGTAAAAACATTTCGGTTGACCCAAAAATCATGAACATACATAGTGTTCTTGCAAGTGTATTTGTTGTTGATACAATGTCTAATGGTAATTTATTTTGTTATGCTAATGGTTATAAATTAACTTTCTAAAATGAAACAAACAGAAAAAAAATTACGTGTTCCAATTACCATTGTTGCAGATAACAATGTTGAGTTTGATAAAAAAATAGTTGAAGCATGTGAGAAATTCACAGTACTGGAAAAGCATATAAATATTTCGCCTGTAATGATTGGTTCACAAAATGGACAAGCGCAAATGGTCCCAATACATTGCTGTTATATAATTTCTCTTATGACTGAAGATGAGAAAAAAAGTTTTGAAGTAAGACAAACTTTAACACTACAAAAATAAAATGCTTGTTACAAATTCAGACTTAATTAAAATTGGTAATATATCTAAACGCACTTTTTACAGGCGTTTGAAAGAGTTGAAAGAAATTCAACATATCAAAAAAATTAACGGAAATTTTTATCATTCAAATACTGCATATTCAATTTCTGTATTCATGGGCTTTGAAGATTCTTTTAAAGTATATTTAATTTCATCCCTCAAAAAAATTAGTGAATTAGATAAATAGTGCCAAGTTGTGCCGTTTATTTTTTATACCGCCTAAATGATTTAATATTGTTTAGGCGTTTTTTATGGCATGGACTAAAGATATAAAATCAGATAATGCAAGCGCTCACGAAGTAGTACAATTGATAATTAAAACAATCAATGATTATTATTCAAGTGAAACAGTAAAAAATGTTCTTAGTAAATATACGGGGGATATTAAAAATGTTCCTCAGTTTACTAAATGGCTCTTTGATTTTGTTTGTAAAAATGTTTATTATATAGAAGACCCAAAAGGATGGGAAAGAATATTTACACCCGAACGTTTATTATTGGAACGCAAAGGAGATTGTAAAAAAATGACAACATTAATTGCAGCAGTTTTAAGATTGGCAGGTTATAGCCCACTTATGAAAGTTGTAAGTTACAATGGTAAAGATTGGGAACATATTTATGTTGTTTTAAGAGATGGAGCAAGGACAATAATTTTAGACCCTGTAAATCATTGTAAATATGATTCAGAGGTACAACATAGTAAAGCTTTATTATTCACATTAAACGGAAATTATTACGCTATGAATGGAAATAGATTATCACAAATGGGCAGTACTTTTAATTTAGATGGAATGCGCACAGGCTTAATAAGTGGTGCAGATGAATTTTTAGAGCAAATTAATGGTATTGATATTATTCCGTCAAGTATGGGATGCGAAGCGCAACGTATGAGTGGTACAGAGATTGAAGATTTTTATGACTTTGATTCTATTAGCGGAATTGGTAAAAAAACCAAAGAGCAACGAAAAGAAAAAAGACAGGCTATTGTAAAGAAGGTTGTTAACGCTGTTAAAAATGCAGGCGGTGCAGTTAAAGAGGCTGGACTAGTTGTAAGTAGGGCCGCATTTTTGGGAATTGTTACAGCAGGCCCACTAACAGAAAAAACACCAATGAAATTTAATCTAGCAAAAAAAATTGCAGATTCGTATAAAAAAAATCCTGCAATAATTAAAGGCATTTGGACTAAATTAGGTGGCGATTTTAATTCATTAGCAAAAGCCGTTCAAACGGGTTCAAGTACTAAAATATCAGGAATTGGCAAGGCAACAATAGAAGAAAGTACAGCGGTACAGGTCGGCGGTATTGGTGTTGTTTCAGCAGCTGCAGTTGTAACGGCAATTAGTGCAGCAGCCCCGATATTAATGGCAATAATGAAGGGATTAAAAGATACGGGAGTTTTAGACGCTGCACAAACTGAAGGCGCTGAAAAAACAATTGAAACGGCTGAAGATACTTATACAGATGCAGGAACTCCAAAACTTCCCGTATTAATGAAGCCAATTAAAACAGTTGCATTACAAAATGAACTTGTAAAAACTGGACATAATTTAGAAAAACCTAATACAACAGATGCAAGCGCAACAACAACAACAACAGAAGGAAATTTTTTAGGAAAATTAAACGACAAAAATACAATTGTAAAAGCGTTTATAATGGGTGGCTTGATTGGTTGTGTTAATACACCACTTGCACACATTGGTTCAATTATATTTATTACAACAGGAATAGCCGTACTAAGTTTACGATGCTTTAAAATTATTAAAAATTATACAAAACTAAAACACATTTAAGATGGCAACTTTTAATTTATCTACTTTAAAAAGTAGCGGAAAAGATTTTATGAGCAATGCAAAAACTCCTGCAATGATGGGCGTTTTAATTGCAGGCGGTGCAATTGCATCACAAAAATTTTTAAACCTTCAAACACTTTTAAAAAATCAAGACCCGAATAGTTTTTTTATAAAACATCAAGGAGGCATTAAAGCGGTTGCAGGTATTGCAACATTAGCAATGTGGAAAAATGCACCCGATTGGGCTAAATGGCTTATCATGGGAATAATTGTACAGGGTGCAATACAAGAAACAAGAACGCTATTAAGTGCCGTTGATTTACCTGCAATTGGTAATCAAAGCGAAGATGAAATTATGGAGCAAGCAGCTAAAGAATTATTTCAAGGCGGTATGATGGGAATTAACGACCAATACGATACTTCAGTAATGGGAATGGGCCAAAATGATTTTGACCCAAGCGAAGAAATAAACGACGAAGCAAACACGATGGTTATGGGCATGGGTGTTGATTTTGGGAACGGATTTAATTAATAATTTATAATAAACAACTAAAACTTAAAACTATGTCAAAGCAATTAGCCGTACAGAATGCGCAGCGCTTCGCCTTTCAAATGCTTTCCAAGCAGAAAATAAAATCTAATGGGAAAGAGATTGCGAACCCTTATTATGTTAACCCAAAAAATATTACTGTACCTGCACAGATAATACAGGAACAACAGTTAAGTAATACTACTAATACGTATACTTTTGATTTTAGTAATCAAGCACCACAGCCCACCGACACATTAAATAATGTTTTGCTAGGTAACAATAATATTGCTGCTGTATATGGCATTCAAGTATACATGGGCGAAGGTGCAACAGTTTCAAATCGTGTTTATCGTACATACGGCCCACTTGCTGCTGATAATGTTTTTTACAATGGTAACACTCAAGTAAAGTATGAGCAAAGCACATTTGTAACTAATTTACAAAATACTGATTATTATAAATATGATGGCGTTAATCGTGAACAATACGACGGCCTAGTATTAATGCAACCGCTACGTGTAATTAGTGGGCGTTTAGGTATCAACCAAGTAATTATGACTTTGCCAAAGGTTAACGGATTGGTATTTACTCCTAATTTATTTATGAGTGTTCGTTTATGCGTTGCATTTGGGCAACCGAACGGGTAAAATATTTGCCACCAATTAAAAAAGCCTGGTTTAAAGCTTTGCACTTAATTGGTGGCATTATTTAAAAGGATCTGTTCAGCTGAAGAAAAAATTACTAGCAATTAAATAAAAAAAAAATGATTACAGATTTTATAGTAAAGTATAATATTCCTACATATTTAACGCAAATAGTAACTACTTTACCTGCACAGGCTCAAAATGTAGTAAATATAGGAAAGAACATGCCAACTAATGTTGGTTTGATTTATGGAATATTTGTGTACACAGATAATGTTTTACCAACCGATGCAAGTCAAGATTTAATTAGTGGTGCAGATGCTGAAGGTATTTACATGTCATTAAAAGTTGGGAATACTTTATACATTGAAAATTTACGTTTAGACCATTTAATATTTTTTAATAAAAATTTAGGGGCTGTTAATAATACAACGCGTTACATGCCTGTTAATATTCCTTACAATATTGAATTAGATAAATCTCAATATTTTAATCCAAGTGGGGTTATTAGTAAAACAATTTTATTAAACTTACTTTATATTGATATGGTAGGGTTAAAATTATTACAAGAAAAAAAGATTTTAAGTAAATAATGAATTTTAGTACTGAATATATATTACAGGATGCAAGCGATTCCAAATCAATTCGTTTTGGTATTATAGAATTTCAACCAAGCGCAATAGTTGGGATAGATACAAATTGTATTATTTTACCCGAACCAAACGCAAATGTAAAATATATTCGTACTACGTTTATGATATTGCAAACAAATGGATTTGGCGATGATTTAGATTTCTTTGATTTGTCGATGAAAAATAAAAGAATATTTACAGTACAAAATATTTTAGGTACAATCATTGGCATTCCGTTTGAATATGTATTTAAAAGCAATAAATTATCAATTCAAATGAAGGGTTCTATTAATGCAAAATTTAGTATAGCATACCAAAGAGTTTACGAAAAATGATAAATTACACAGATATAACAAGTATCTTATCACCAATTATATTTAATTGGTTAATCATACTTTTT
>JANNVO010000197.1:0-6470 GCA_031414475.1 Rickettsiales bacterium | reverse complement strand
TGAGTCCGATCGCTATGGAATCTGGGCAACTCCATTCTATTCGAAAAGCACTCAGAAGAAGAGAGGTAGTTCTGCAGGGTACAAATCGGATGGTTATGGTGGAACATTTGGTTTTGATACCAGAGCAAATGAGGATATGATTGTTGGTTTAGCAGTGACAGCAATGAACACTGATATTAAACACAAAGATTTTAAATCTGGTGATAAGACCAAAGTTGGTACAACCCTATTTTCAGCATATACCAATTATCAATTTGGGAATAACTGGTTTGGACAAGGAGTATTCAGTGTTGGTTCAAGTAAAGTAAAGAACAAAGAACAACGTAGGATTTCAACAACTGCTTATAGCATTGCTTCAAGTGAGTATAGCTCTATGACCTTTGCCAGTGAGCTTATTGGTGGGTACAATCATCTTGTGAACAATCAGCTAGTTCTTACGCCGATGTTTGGTTTAGGATACAGCCGGATTAACGATAGCAGCTATCAAGAAACAGGAAGTGGGCCACAACTATTGAGCGTAACGAAGCGAGCTTCTCAGAAACTTGACCTTGTTGGCGGTTTGAGGGTAACTGGCTTACCATTTATAGTTGGCGAAGTCTCTCTTACTCCAGAGATTCATGGATCTGTTCGTCATGATTTAATAGGCAAGGGCGCAAAGGTTGATGCAAAGATACCTGGCCTCCCGAAATTACCTAGTGAAAAGGCAAAACTACAGAAAACATATTATAATCTTGGTGCTAGCTTAAAAGCGAGTTACGGCATGATGGATTATGGGGTAGCTGCTGATACGATGTTTGCTAAGAAGTATCTTGGTGTGAATGGTTCCGTTAACGTGCGTGTGAACTTCTAGTAGTAAGAAATTTTTACTATCAGAGAAAAGGGAGATCCTGGGCCAAAGGTATGCACTAAAAATACGGACATCCCGGACTTGATCCGGGATGTCCTTTCGTTGCCTAAGATACTGGGTCAAGCCCGGTATGACGGGGTATAGTTGTCCCTGGATATCCTCGAAGCCCATCAAGCCCGGTATGACTAAATTGTGTTGCGTCTTGTAATAGTCGCCCTCATGGATGACTAAAAACACGGTCATCCCGGACTTGATCCGGGATCTACTTCCGTTGCCACGAGATCCCTGGTCAAGCCAGGTATGACGGGGTATAGTTGTCCCTGGATATCCTTGAAGCCCATCAAGCCCGGTATGACTAAATTGTGTTGCGTCTTGTAATAGTCGCCCTCATGGATGACTAAAAACACGGTCATCCCGGACTTGATCCGGGATGTCCTTTCGTTGCCTAAGATACCGGGTCAAGCCCGGTATGACGGGGTATAGTTGTCCCTGGATATCCCGCCGAGCCCATCAAGTCCGGGATGACGGTGCGTGTAGCATCCAGTACAAAACCAGACGACTCTTTCCTTCCATAGTTCAGGAATTAGCCTATTGGCTCATCGCTTACCTGTATTCATAGGCTTCAATTCTCGCGCCTAGTATGCTAATGCAACTGAATTCACTACAGAGAAGCAAGACAGTGTTTCAGTATTAATTATTTTTTAAGGATGAAGTTTTTACAAGGACAGCAGAGGTTTTAAGTTGTAGGCTAGAAAAATTTTCTGGACTTTTGCCGTTATCGGTTATATAACACTCTCGATTGACTATAAATTAAGGGCTTGTAGCTCAGTTGGTTAGAGCGCTCCGCTCATAACGGAGTGGTCGCAGGTTCAAGTCCTGCCGGGCCCACCATTTTCTCTTAACGGTAGTAAGAAGTTGAATCATGAAACCTTTGGCGATTCTTCAAATATATTTCCTAAGAATCTAAATCTTGGAATTATTGTATTCTCAATTGCAATAGTATCAGTAAACATTTTATGCGGCCTAACCCATAGCCTATAATCGCCATAGAGTGCTCTGTAAACAACAAGTTCTTCTAGGGTTTCTGAGTGTCGACATATACCGATTACTTCGTACTTCTGGCCTTTGTAATGCTCGTATAATCCTGGTTTTATCATAAATTTTTCTCTTAAGGCCACAGTACTTCTGGTGGCAGGGACATTAAAATTGCCTCTACATTACCGTTTGTGGCAAGGCCAAAGCTAGTCCCACGATCATATAGTAAATTGAATTCGACATATCTTCCACGCTTTATAAGTTGATGCCGCCTTTGCTCGGCATTCCAATCTAGGTTCATCTTTGCTCTGACAATCTCTGGGTATGTTTGAAATATTGTCATGCCTACGTCTTTGGTAAAAGCAAAATCTTGATTGAAGCCATTGGATAGATAGTCGTAAAATATACCACCAATACCTCTTGGCTCATTCCTGTGTTTTAGGTAAAAATATTCGTCACACTGTTTTTTAAAGTCAGGATAATAATCTGGGTTATGTTTATCACAAGCATTTTTAAACGCTTGATGAAATTTGATACTTTCGGTCGGATCTTCATACATAGGTGTTAAGTCGCTGCCACCGCCAAACCAACTCTTTGTTGTTTCAATATATCGCGTATTAAAATGAACAGCTGGCACGAGTGGTGAGTGCATATGAGCTACCAATGAAATACCGGTAGCAAAAAATTGTGGATTTTGCTCGGTACCGGGGATTTGTTTTCTCATAGCTTCAGAAAATTCGCCATGCACCGTTGAAATATTAACACCTACTTTTTCAAAAACATTACCGTGCATGATAGACATCACGCCACCACCACCGCCCTCTCTTTTCCAGCTTTTACGTTCAAATGAACCAGCCTCCACTTTATTATCTAGTGCAAATTCTTTTTCTATATCTTCAAATGCTAAGCAAATTTTGTCTCTCAATGATTCAAACCAGGTTGCTGTTATAACTCTCTTATCTTCCATAGATTTTACCACGCATTTTTTATTATTTGGGGGAGACAATATGGTTTTACTATTACCAGGTCAAACCTAATATTATATCCAGTATATCGCTGATTTTTTGTAATAAACAATTCCGCAGTTCTAGTAATTCTTTGTTGTTGATTGCCAGAAACTATACCATCATGTATTCCATGTTTTCTAGCTTTGACTTCAATAAATACTAGCCATTTTCCGCGTTTCATAATTAGATCTATTTCTCCAACATAAGATTTATACCTGTGGTGCAGAGGTTGGTAAAATCTTATCAGATAATATATAAGTACAAAATATTCAGCAAGTAGGCCTAAGTTGTAACGTATCATTTATTGTGATTTAGATTCGCTTCAAGCAGTTGTTTAACAGTATCTCGCATTATGTAAATTACTATCAGAAATATACTAGATGTAAGCATTATGTAAAAAGCTGGAGAATAATACATTCCAGTTACTTCAACAAGCCAGCGGGAAATGCCGGCAGATGTTCCACCACATAAAGCTATGCCAAGATTATAACTAAATGCTACACCAGAAAATCTTTGATCAGGAGAGAATAAGGAAATAACAAATATATAAGCAGTGCCAGCAAGCATTCCTCCTAGTATTGCTAGAACAGTCAGGGCAATGAGTTGCTCTATTGTTCCTTCGCACGAAAGCAACATAAAGCAAGGAAGGGCTAATATAACTACTGCTGCAGAGGATAGAGCAATCATATTAAATCGACCAATTTTGTCTGAGATATGGCCTGAAAGCGGCATAGCACACATCATCACAATTGATGAATAAGCAAGATATGATCTAGCTATGGTATCATCAAAATGTAATATATTACAATAATAGATGGTAACATATGTTTTTATTAAATATACCACACTACTTGCACTAGCGCCAAGGCACACAGTAATAAACATAGAGCTTTTTGCAGTTTTTAGAACGTGAAAAAAAGGAGATTTAAGGGTCTTCTTTTTTTCTGCAAGCATTTCGAAGATAGGGGTTTCGGATACTCTAAGTCTAAAGTAAAAACCAACTAATCCCATCACTCCACCTAGTATGAAAGCAAATCTCCATGCAAATTCTAAGGACGGGAAGAAATGGGCTAGTATAATACCAACTATAGTGGCAAGCAAAGTTCCAGCTATATTTGAAGCGTGGACTATGCCTGCGGTGAAACCTGGCCTCAAATTTTGATAATGCTCAAGGATAAATATTGCTGCTCCGGCTCCTTCTCCGCTAATGCATAAACCTTGTAGTAAACGCATAAAGACTAATGCAGCAGGTGCTAGGTATCCTATTTCTGAATACGCAGGAATTAAGCCCATAGTGAAAGTAGGTATTGTCATACCTAACATCGAAACGATCAGTGAGACTCTCCTTCCATGTTTATCGGCTATATAACCAAATATTATTCCACCAATAGGCCTAGTAACAAACCCGACAGCAAATACTGCAAGAGTTGCTAGAACTTGAACAATTTCCGAGTCACCAGGAAAAAAAGTTTTGCCAATTGCGAGAGCAAATACTGCGTATACAGTAAAATCATAATATTCCAGTACATTACCGGAGATTGCTGATAGAAAAATGGATCTGCGTTTGTTCATTAATAACTATTCCATAACCAATACAATTCCCTTATCCAATACTCTTGTTAGTAATGGATAAGGATTATAGTGCACAAAATGAATTTGTGAAATGAAAATTTACCTAAATCTCAAGTACAAACCCAAAGTTGCTTCACTAGCAAGTGTACATAACGATCGACTTTGAGTGTTCTGTCTAAGGCAACTATACCTATTATGTAAATGAGCCCAATACCCAAATACTCATACTTACTAAAAGTAAGAAAGCTGATTTATTTGGATTAGAATTATCTATTTGTATTCACCTTCAACAACACCTTAATGCTAGCATGCAACAGATGCAATGTCATCCATCAATTACTAAAATTTTATTTCACGAGCAGTAATAAGGTGTAATTTGCCAGTACAGCAAGAAAGCCATTGATAGCGCGCTTGTTTTTCAATTTTGACTATCTTAGGTTGTAGTGGTAATTGACCACTTGTGTCTTGTATAAATTGGTATAATTGGCCATTAGAAGCGACAACATTTAATGCAATGCCGTTGTTTTCGATTGCACTGACAAACGGAGCTTGGAATATAACTGGTTGAGGACGTTTAGTCTTTCTCTCTTCTTCAGAAATTAAATTACCAACCCACTTCACTTTGCCATTATGCGTTGAAAGTGAAGCTATTTGCCTTGCATTATTAGTTATGAAAAGATTATCTCCAAATAAGCTAATAGATTGAACATCATCGGCTTGTCTCTGCCATATTGGGGTTCCATCATCTAAATTAATTTTTATAACCTTACCATTGCTTGTTGCGAAATAAACGTAATTACCATTGATGATAGGAGTCGTAACTATTAAAGCCGGGTCAAAGCTAGGAAGGCCTGCATCCCCAACGTTTGAAAGGTTAAAAATCCATTTTTCCTTACCTGATTTTATATCAATATAAACAACTTCTCCAGAACTGTAGCTAATAAGTGCGTGACGATCATTGATAACTGGAGCAACATTGTTTCTGGTAGAAATAGTTTCAATGCCGCCTTCATGCATCCATAATAAACTCGAAGATTTAGTATCATAAGCGAGAAGTTGGTTGCTGATAGTCTGAACTAGTAAAATCGTATCATCTGCCATTACTGGCTTTACACGAAGTATATCTGGAAATTCCTTACGAATGATCTCATCGCCAGTTTTAGCATCAAGAATAACTAGATTCCTGGAACCATTAGTAACGAATAACTTTTCGTCGCTATACAGTATTCCTCCAGCGTTAAAGTTACGATCAAGTGAGCCTTTAGCAATGTCGGTTGTCCAAATTATTTTATTTTCTTTAAGAGAGAAGGCTGAGACATGACTCTCGCTATCAACGCTATAGATTACTTTTTTTGCAATAGCTGGTTGTGCAATGATGGAATGTCTAGCAATTTTGTATGATTTTACTTTTTCATTTGAAAATGGATTTTTTTTCGCATCTGACAGAACAACTTTCTCATTTGAATCCTTCTCAAGTTTAGGTGTTAGGTCGATCAGATTTTTAACACGAGTACTTCCAATATGATCGCAACCAATAAGAATTAATGGTACCAAAATCGTAAAAATTATTTTCTTCATGCTCATTTTACCTTTTTATTTTTTTAAACTAGAAAGAATAGCCAAGGCTTGTTCCTTTAGTATTATCGATGCATTCCCCATCTTAAGAAGAGAACTAGCATATTCTGCTGCAAGATCATCTTGGCCATTTTTTTTATAAAATAATGACTTCAAAAGTGTCGCGCTAGCAAAGAATAGTTGATCTTCTTTTGAGAAGTATTCCAAGTAATTCCTAGCTTTTATCTGTACTACTTCAGTTAATTCTTTTTGGTCAAGAATAATACCAAGCCACAAAAGTCTGGCGTAGGAAGTCGTGATTTCAAAATAGCTATTATTAGCAACCACACTTTCTAACCTGACCATAGCTGATGAAGAGTCGTGGTTTTCAATAATAAGGTGTATTAGTTGTATTTGTGCAAGCTCAGCTTGACGAGTTTCACCTTTTTCGATCA
>JANNVO010000196.1:0-1849 GCA_031414475.1 Rickettsiales bacterium | reverse complement strand
GTCCGCGGCGAACAACTGGCCGAACCGGTTCAACCAAAGCCGCACCACCTCGTAGCAGATATCTATGCCACGCTCGTGCAGAAGGTCCTCGACGTTGCGCAGGGATAGCGGGAACCGGATGTAGAGCATTACCGCCAGGCGGATGATATCTGGGCTGGTCTTGAAATAGTGAAAGGGGGAACATCTGGTCATAAGCGGAAGCTAGCGGACAGCCCTTCCCCCCAGCAAGCCAGTTTCCTCTGACAACACCGGATTTGGTGCTGGTGTACTGTTTTGCGGTCATCCGGGGGCCGATCCGGCTGCGAGGGCGGGATCTGTGGTGCATCAGGCATGGCGGCAGGTTCTAGGATCGGCGCGCCACGGGCTCAGCCCAGCTCTTTCAGAGCCCCTTCGATCCGGTCCTGCATCATGGTCCACCGGATGCCCGCTACGACCTGCCGGGCCTCGGTCAGGGCTTCCCGCGCGGCGTCAAGGCGTTTTGCTGCCTTGAGAGCGAGGCCCCTGCCGCAAAGCGCCTGAGCCAGGACTCCCTGCATTCCGATTTCGCGCCCCAACGCAATGGCGATATCGAAATGTGCCACAGCGCGCGATTTCGCAAAAGGCAGGGTTTTTATCAAAAACAACAGGTTGCGGCGCAACAGCGACAGGTCCGGCTTCTGCGTGCCGGTAGCGAGCAACAGATGGATCGTACCAAGCGAGATATGCGCCATGGCAGCGCCGTGCGTGTTGCCAATCGCCCGCGCGCGCGCGCTTGTATCCGCGATCCAGCGGACGCCGCCGGCCATGTCGCCACCCAGGAACCGGGCCAGACCAATAGGACCATCGACGATGTTGTCGACCCCAAGATAGTCCAGTTTTTCGCGCAGCGCCCGGATGTCGTCCAGAATGCGGGCGCCGCCGGAAACATCGCCGTTCATAACCATCGAAAAGCCCTTGAGCCCTTGGCAGACCAGCTTGTCCACCTGCCCGCCCGCCGCCTGTTCGCCGATCGTGGCAAATTCGATGGCGGTTTCAAAGTTCTCGCAATAGGCCTCGTTGAACGCAACGCAGATGGCACCCCAGCCCGTAGCCCCGGTGAAATGCGTGCGGCGGCCCATTTCGATCAGACTGTGGCCATTGTCGCGGGCCAGATCCATGTTTCCAAAGATCGAGTGGCTCCAGTTTTCATAGAAATTGCAATAGGTCCGGTAATAGGGCTGCGCTCCGTCCCCAAGCAGCCGGTTGATCCGTTCCGCCAGATCATGGGTCCGGGCCAGAAATCCGGGACGCGGGGCGCTGCATTCCAGCACCATCAATCCAAGGCAGCCATAGACGATGGCGTCGCGATCCGCGGTTCGTTCACCGATGGCAATCGCCGCGCCGATGTGCTGGAGGGCCCGGTCGAATTGCAGGTTCTGGCAATATGCGACTCCGACCAGTCCGAGGATCCGCGCATAGCGCCGATTGCCAGAAATCGCCGCCATCCGGTCTGCCTGGCTTTCGAACAGGGTTGCGGTTTTGCCGAACTCGGCGCGCCACTGCTGAACTTCGAACCAGCTGGCGAACAGCTCAGCGATCTGATCTTCGCCAAGCTCCACGTGATGCTTGTCGATCAGACTGTGCGCCTGTGCAAAGGCATCATTGGCCGTTGCCAGCGAGAACAGCCTGAGGTTGCGCACGCCGGCTGCGATCAGATAGGTTGCGGCCTTGTCAGGAATGCTCGCGTGGCTGAAATGATGCGCGAGGCTTTCCGAGACTTCTTCGAGGCGGTCTGCGAACCTTTCTTCCAGCTCGGTTGCGATCCTTTCGTGCAGCAGTCGCTTTTGCCCCTGCAGCAACGTGTCGCGGATGGCGTCCTGCACCAGCGCAT
>JANNVO010000195.1:0-3347 GCA_031414475.1 Rickettsiales bacterium | reverse complement strand
CATGGAATAAATTAGAGGCTTTCAACTTGACTCTAGTAATTAATTTGAATTGCACAAAACTGTCTACATAGCTGAAGTAGCTATCATGTTGCACATGACATTAAACAGGAGATTTTTTAATAATGCTAATGTTTTTTACCCCCTTATGTATATTACAGTTACTAAAATATAAGAAAGCAAAGCCCTCATCCACCTAATAAAATCTTCATTTGTTTTTAACAAAAGCTATTTTTTATTATTTTCGCCTATACTTAGCTTTAACAAAAGCCAAACTTAGTATTAATTTTTGTTGAGTTCTCAATCTTATAGTACTACAATTCCCAGCTGGTTAAATTTTCTAGTTATACGTTTTTAGGTTAAGAAACTTAATAATAAAAACACTAAATTAAGATGGAGAGCTCTACATGCCTGAGATATTTTTTAATGGACCAGCTGGACGAATAGAAGGGAAATTTGCCGAGTCTACAAACCCAAAAGCCCCGATAGCACTCGTACTGCACCCTCATCCAAAGTTTGGTGGCACTATGAATAATAAAGTAGTTTATAATGTGTATAAAACTTTGTTTGAACATGACTTCACCGTTCTTAGAATAAATTTTAGGGGAGTTGGAAGATCTTTGGGTGAGTATGACGATGGTATTGGAGAAATGACTGATGCTGCAACTGCTCTTGACTGGTTGCAAATAAATTATCCTATGAGTAAACTTAACATGATTGCTGGGTTTTCTTTTGGAGCATGGATCGCAATGCAGCTCATTATGCGTAGACCAGAAATAACTAATTTTCTTGCAATTTCACCACCCGTAAACAAATATGATTTTTCATTTCTTTCTCCGTGTCCTATTCCAGGATTGATTATTCAGGGAGACAAAGATAGTGTTGTTTCAGAAGATTCCGTTAGTGAGCTTGCCAACCGCCTTTCAAAGCAAAAAAATATTGATATTAATTACAGAGTAATAGCTGGAGCTGACCACTTCTTCAGAGACAAGATAGAATTACTAAATGAAGAAATAAGAGATTACTTAAAGCTAACTTTCTTACATCAAATAGGTAAACTGACTGTAAAGAATGATTTAACTGACAAGTTAATTCATTCTCCGCCAAAAAAGGTTTTCTTGGATTAAGTTTGGTTTTGCTTTACCGCTTTAATCAAATAGCCGTATCAAAAAAATTTCTTACTCTACTTTCTTGGTAGAATGGGAAAGCTAAATTATCACAAAAAATTTAATTAAGATATTAATTTCTGCGCAATGTTTTGAAGTACCAAATAATCAAAGATACTATATAAAAAATTAAGATTAAATGGCATGAAAACACCTAAACCATTAGAGTATCCAGAAGCATATAACCAAAGAGATGTGCTAACCCTTAAGCCATTGAACCAATGGACACAAGAAGAAGAAATGGTTCATTTGGAGCATAATCGTATTTTACAACCAGGGTTTGCTACTAGAACTCCTGAGGAATTAATTAAAAATGCAAAGTTAGTTGGGGAAGACTGGTTAACAGATGTTTGTTGTCCGAGCGTTGAAGGTGCATTAACTATCCATCTTGCGAAAGAGATGGTAGTTACCTATAAAGTTGGAGAAGATGACTTAGACATGCAGAATCAAAAAGCATACAAGTTTCTGTTAGAAGATAATCCTGATATTAAAAGTCAACTTGAACTAAAAATCAATTCTAAACTGTCTGAAACAACACCCTCTGCAGAAAAGCTAGAAGCTTTAGCACGTTCTCGATTAGAACAAAATAATAAAAATAGAAAACAAAATCAGTTACCGGAATTACCAATAACCGAGGATAGACTTAATGCCGCAAAAGGCATAGAGCTCGACCTAATAAGAAAAAAAGTTACATCTGAAATAGTTGATGAATATATTCAAGAACAAAGACCGCGCATATCAGTAGCATTAGGTTTAGAGCCTAAAGATATTATTACACCTGGTCAAAATAGAGACTTTAGTTTTCTAGGGGCTGCAGGGAGTGGAAAAAGTACTATTTCTAGACAATTCCTTAGCGACAGCCAAAAAGAGAATTGTATTATAGTTGCAACAGACAATTATCGCGCCTTCAGCATTCCTGGCTCTAATGAGCATGAAAAAGACGCTGGTAAAAATGTTTTTGCTAAAACTCAAGATCTTGCTTATATGGTCAAAGAATTAGTTCAAAAAGATATATCTACAAAAACAGTTGGGCGCCCTAACATAATTTTTGATGCTGTTACACTAGATTATAGTACAAAAAAATTATTACAACAAGGAGTCGTTACTTCAGCGATAGCTGCTTATAGTGGAGCTCCTGGTCTTGTAGGGATTGCCGAACGAGCTGATTACAGAGCCAGAGATGAAAGTGCCAGTCCAGCAGATAAAGGAAGATTTGTCCACACCACTTCTTTACTAGAAGGTCATGCTAATGCAAGTAGCAGATTGCTAACTAGCGTTCCAGATAAAGCGATTACCACCATTTATGATACAAATGTAGAAAGAGGCCAACCAGCTATAGACATAGGCAATATAGACACTACAACCAATACAATGCAAATCAAAGATCTTCGAGTGATGTCTGAATTCTTGAACAAAAAGAATTTGAATACAGAGGCCATTCATCAGGTAGACTTAATTTACAATACTAAAAATCCATTAAATCTATTATCTACTCACCCTGAAAATAAAGCAAAAGCAATACTGGATTTAGTACCGGAAACTAGATTTAAACCTGCATTTACTATTAAAATGATGGATAAACAAGGGGTAGAATATGCTGAACTTACTTCAGTCAATGGCGCTGTGAAATTAAATGTTTTGAATGCTGCTGTTTTTAATACAAAAGCGTTGTCGGAAACTATTGAAGGCGGGGTGCTACGAGCCATTACCCGTCAGGTAGAAAAAGGAGGGCTAGAAGCATCTTTCAATGCAGCTTTTGACAAAGGAGATAAAAATTCATTTAAAGAATCTGCGACTAAGATTGGTGTAGGTATTGCAGACAAAGAACCTAAAGTGAACAAAGAAAGTCTGATAAAAAAACTATCTGCTCAAATCATGGACAAGCTAGCTCAACACAAACCAACGAACCCTAAGCCAAGTAAAACACCTACGCAAAGTAAAAAACAAGGTCCCACTAAAAATCATGGTGCAGCTAGGTAGTAAATCAAGTTACACCTAACTCAGTTCGTTTTACCATAAACCACATTAATCTCTAAGGATTCAGTTTTAAGCTCTTGCTCCTTGCTACTTAGCTCAGAAACAAATCTTATTTCCCCGCTTGAAGTTGATATTGATTGAATTGAAGAATAACAACTTATAAGGAGATTGAACATGAAAAAAATAAACTCCCTTCTGATTTTTCTC
>JANNVO010000194.1:0-1701 GCA_031414475.1 Rickettsiales bacterium | reverse complement strand
AACGACGCGAAGTCGATGGCATCGGGGGCGGATTGCTTGGCCATGGTTCAGACCGCGAAGATACCATCCGCCAAGGCGTTGTGTAACCCCTGTGTTAACCCCGCCCCCGGGGAGCGGGGCTACCTTCGTCCCGCACATGGCACAGACCCCTCCTCAACCCCGCTACATCGGTACCGACCCATTGCAGAAGCAATTCGCAGGCGCTGTGCGGCGCAATGTGAACGCCTACTTCAAGGAGAAGAACATCAGCACGAAGGCAGACTTTCGCCAAGTGCCCAAGACCATTGCCCTGCTGGCCATGTATTTCGCGCCACTGGTGGTGTTGATCACGGTGCCCATGAGCGCGTGGTGGTTGGTGCCGCTGAACATCCTCATGGGCATCGGGTTGGCCGGCATCGGCATGAGCATAATGCACGACGGCGTGCATGGCGCCATAAGCAACAAGCAATGGCTGAACAAGGCCATGGGCAGCAGTATGGTGCTCTTGGGCAGCACCGTATTCACGTGGAAGATCCTGCACAACGTGAACCACCATACCCACACGAACGTGGACGAGCACGACCAGGACATCGATCCGCCGGGCATCCTGCGCTTCAGTGATCACGCGCCGTTGAAACCCATCCACCGCATACAGCATGTGCTGGCGTGGTTCCTCTACGGCCTGCTCACTGTTACCAAGATCATCAACGACTACTTCACCTTGGCCAAGTTCAGGAAGCAGGGCATCACGGAGCAGCACAGTGTTAATGTCCCGCGTGAGTTCGTGAGCATGACGTTGTCCAAGATCATCGTGATGTTCACCTTCATCGGGTTGCCTTTGTTGCTCACCGACTTCACATGGTGGCAGGTTTTGCTAGGGTTTGCGTTGATGCACTTCGTTGCGGGCCTCATCATGGGCAGCGTGTTCCAGTTGGCACATGTGGTGGAGGGCACCGAGCAACCTTTGCCGAATAGCGAAGGCATCATAGAAGCGGATTGGGCCGTACACGAGATGCGCACCACCGCCAACTTCGCGCCGCACAATCGCTTGGTGAACTGGTACGTGGGCGGGTTGAATTACCAAGTGGAACATCACTTGTTCCCGCATATCAGCCACTTGCACTACAGCGCGATCGCCCCGATCGTGGAGCGAACGGCGCGCGAGCACAATGTGCCATACACCTGCAAGCCAACGTTGCGCGCAGCGTTGCGCAGCCACTTCCGCCGGCTCTACCAATTGGGTCACGAGGATCACGCGGCCTGAAGCCGCACGTCACGAGCGGCAACACGCACGGTCGCGTGCATCCCTGCGTGCGCATCGCATAGTTTCCCGGCCATGAGACCATGGCTCTTCCTGTTAGGCATCCTGTTGGTGCTGGTGCCCGAGATCCTTCGTGTGTACTACATCATGCCGTTCCCGGGAAGTCAGGAGGATGTGCCCACGGACGACCGCCAAGTGAGCATTGCGTATTGGCTGCACAACAACATCTGGTGGGTGCGGTTGATCGGGCTTGCGCTCGTTCTCGGTCCGTTCATTCACTACCTACGCGTGGGCAACTGGTGGAAGCGCGTTGCAGTTTTGGTACCCGCGGCGCTGTGCGTGCTGGTGTTCTACGCGTTCAATTACAAGTTCAATGCGGACAATATGTTCTTCCCACCAAAGGAGAAGTTGATGCATACGGTCGTCGTGAACGACAGCACGGCGAACAGCCTTGTCATCGC
>JANNVO010000193.1:0-1746 GCA_031414475.1 Rickettsiales bacterium | reverse complement strand
CCATGCCTATGTCATTGATGACGAACACCAGCGCTGGCCTTCCTGATAAGACAGTCGTCGATTAGATCTCGGAATGCAGGTGAACCAAACGGCGACTCGCTTACGCAATTCCTGCTGAGAAAGAAGCCGCCTGAGATCCGTCTGGTGCAGCTCGATGTGGGTGCGGAAAGTATCCGTGCAGCTTCTGGCAAGTTCGTTGACACACTTGCCGTTGAAAAAGACTTCAACTTCAGCGCTGTCAACCGCATCGTGTTGACCCGGCAGGAGTCTTCAAGCATCCACCTGCCGCCGCTAATTGACCAGGTCAAAACTGTGACGTATATGGTGACTGGCGGCCCTGGAATGGACCTAATCCTAAATACTCAGATCTAGACCACCATTGCTTCCTATGGTGCAAAGCAGAAGGGGTCACTGCGAGTGATATCGACCACAACTTGGCACAGGATTGAACCTTGACGGTCTGGGCAGCATCGGTTTGTCAACGCAAATTACTATCAGTCATGGCTGTGCCCATGGCTGGACTTCCCAGGCTTACCGGACTCCCCGGAGGCAGCTTTTTCGCATCAAGCCAATATGGCTACAAAGAAAATTATCATGAGCGTTTTGAGGGAAATTGTTTGAGTTTTCATGTCTGGATTCGGGCTTAAGTGTTTCTTTAGACATGAGGAAAAAGACGCCTCACACGGTGGCGAGACGCCCTGAATTCACATCATTTTTTTGATGTCGGTGTATTCGCCGCGGGTGCGCAAGATCAGCTTGACGTCTGATTTACCCCTGTTGCGCCAAAACCAGCCGTGATTGCCAGTGAACGCCGCGGTCAGCACGCCTTTATCAGAGGATACCCCGCGGCCCTTTTGGTAGCTGATAGACCGACCGCCGCCGTCCCCGTGGGTGTCGTAGTTGACCTCACCAGCTTCAACTACCCAGATGTACTGGGCCTTGGCACCCTCGGTCATTGCCATCTTCACTTCGGTGCCTTCACCTGGTTTCAGGGTGACGGTTGTCGTGTCACGCCACTCAATTTTGGGCGCTGCCTCCGCGACGACCGGAAGCATGGCTGCATTCGAAGTCATTGGTGCCGCCGTCGTGACTGCTGGTGGCATTGCAACCGGATTGGTTTTTGCAGCCAAGGTATCCGCAGCGGCCTCTGCCGCCAGCCTGTTCTTGATTTGTCCCATTTCAGTCAGTCGCAGCACGCGTCCGATGCCCGTCGGATCGATGCCGTAATCGGCGGGCATGACTATGGCGACAAGAATGACAGCGGCAGAAATGGCTGCGACGAGTGTGGAGCGCTTGAGTTGTCCCGAAGTGGGTAGTTCCGCGCGTGCGGGAATGTCGGTGTTGTACATGTGAGTTATGTCCTGAAAATAGATTATTTGTCTTGGCTTATGCAGGCCGCAACGAAAGGAAAAGACCGGTCAGTTGGTAGCCCATCAGGAGAAATCCAGCAGACATCATGACGACGTTCGCGGTGTAGGCGTGGCGCAGGAAGCTAGCAGTTCGGCGCCAGTAGCCCATCGCGATGAGGATCACGCTCAAGGCCACGAGTTGGCCGATTTCCACCCCGACATTGAAGGCAAGAAGGTTCGGCACGAGCCCATCGGGCGAGATGTTGTAGTCGATGATCTTCGAAGCTAAACCAAAACCATGAAAGAAGCCAAACACCAGTGTGGCGGCTTTCGTATTGGGCTGAAACCCCAGCCATCGCTGGAAAGCGCCGATGTTGTCCAGCGCCTTGTAGACCAC
>JANNVO010000192.1:0-1639 GCA_031414475.1 Rickettsiales bacterium | reverse complement strand
ATGAAGCGTCAGTTTTTCGCCTTGGTTTACACTTTGAATGACGATGCCTTGTTGCTGCCCTGTGCTGGCGGCGGCAACTTGCACTGCATTTTCAAGCAGGCTGGAGAACGAGTTGAACCAAATGTGCTTGGCTTGTATCTGAGATACAGGATTGGCAGTCGGAGTCTTGGCAAGTTCCCGGTAAAGCGATTCAATCCCGGCAATATGGTCATCGTCGATATGGGTACAAACCACCAAGTCCAGCAGCAGCTTGTCTTTTCCGCGCAACAGGTCCTTTGGATTGTCGTCTCTTGCCTCTTTAATCTCCAACAAGCGCGGCAATATCCGCTCAGTCAGCGGCTTGTAGCTTGTTCCATCCGGCCGGCTCGCCGTGGCTGGTCCGCCATCGACGAGAATAATCCGTTCATAGCCACCGGTGCCCATATAGCGGACGATGAGGCAATCACCATATCCTGCGTCGAGTGCTTCAAATGTGATCATTATCTCCTATCCCTCTCTACTGAGACTAAAGTTTTCAAACTCATCAGACTGATTGCAGTGCACGAAGCGCATCGACCAGCCCGGCACCTTGGAAATGTCGCTCGCGTCCCAGATCAGTGGCGGTGTCCATCAGTATTTTCTTTATCCTCTCCGGCTCGCCGATCAGCTCCGAATGCCGCCCCATAAGCAGCGCGCACGCCCCGGAAACATGTGGTGCTGCCATCGATGTTCCGTCCATCGGCCACATCTGGTTCCCCGGAACGGTTGAACGGATTTTTTCACCAGGTGCCACGAGATCCGGCTTCATGCGGCCGTCGCCGGTGGGTCCCCGGCTTGAGAAGTAGCTCACCCCGTAGGTGTAAGGTTCGCTGTGATGTGTTGACCCAACGGTAATGATGTATTGCGCGTTTCCCGGATCGGTGATGCTCATTGAGCGGTAGCCCACGCCAAACTCGGCGTTGCCCTGGGTCGCATCAAACCCGAAGTTTCCTGCAGCAGCGACCACAACAGTACCGTTCCATACCAACCGGTCGCATGCGTCACAGACCGGTGTACGGCCGCAAGCGTAGGAATTGACTTCAAACTTTATGGCGAGTGACAGGTTTACGCCATGGATCGTCGGCCGCATCGGATCTCGGTTCAGCCAAGCGATGTAATCCAGCGCGGCCAAGACGGTAAACTCATCGTTTCCAATTGTGTCAGAGTCATCATGGCTGAAGACCCGAAGGTCGTAAATCTTGATGTCGGGGCAAACACCGACAAATGGTTCACTATCGACGCCAGAGTCCTCGTCCGGCTTCAGCCCTTCCGGAAGATTTCCGGCCAAGATGCCAGTAACGTGGGTTCCATGCTGATTTTCAGGACAAGGCGCGCAGAGTGAAGTTTCATACCGGATGACATTTTCCAGGACGGACCAGTCAAGCTGCCGCCCGCCGACATTGCCTTCGCGGATTTCGATCGCAGCCAGCATCAGATCCGACTGCCATTTTGCCTGCTGTTCCGCAGTGGCTTTGCCGTCTGTGAAATGACCTTTCATGAGCGCATCAACTGTGCTTTCCGAAAGCAGATCTTGCAGGATTGTGAAATCAAGTGTCGCGACGATGCGTGATGGATCGTTCGCGTCGGCATCCACCCCGGCATTCTTCGCCGATTTTGCCTT
>JANNVO010000191.1:0-4901 GCA_031414475.1 Rickettsiales bacterium | reverse complement strand
GCTCGATCAGGCGCGCGTCCGCGTCCACGATCCAGTACTCGGGTACGCCTTCGTCCTGGTAGATCGCGCGCTTTCGCTGACGGTCCGCGCGCGCGGTGCTTGGCGAGAGGACCTCGACTGCCAGCAGCAGTCGAGTGGCGTTCGGCGACGGGTTCGGTGCGCCAAGGTCGCGCCATGGCACGACGAAGAGATCCGGCGGGAGCAGGCGGCGCGGCGAGAAGATGACGTCCGCCGGTGCGAACATCGTCCAGCCGATCCGCCGCTCATGCGCATAGGCCAGCAGCGGCGGATGGAGCTGACCCACGGCGGTCTGATGCCGCCAGATCGGCGACGGCGTCACGAAGAGCTCTCCGTCGAGCACTTCGTATCGGTTGCCGTCGTCGGGGAGGGCGTGCACCCGCTCGACGGTCCAGTCCAGGTCCTGCTGTTGCGCGGGCATGGCCATAGCGTACGCTCGGCTCGGCGGTGGGGGCAAGGGAACATGCGCCGAGGGTAGGGCGAGAATGCGCGGGGAGTGCCATCGTTCTGCCGCCGATGATGGCCTCGTTTCGCGCTCCGTTCGTCGGCCGGTATTCCCGCGCCTCTCACCGCGTACGTCCGATTTCTCGCGCTCTAACGGTAGTCTGACGCGAGAGGCACAATTGAGGAACATGCCGTCAGAATCGACGCTGGACCTCCGACTTCTTGGAGTGATGGAAGCCTCCGCCAGCAGCGCGACCGGCGACCGAAGACTCTCCAAGGGCAAGCCGGTCGCCCTGCTGGCGTACTTGTCGCTCGCACCGGGCCGACGGGCCTCCCGAGAGCGGCTTGCGACGCTGCTCTGGTCCGAGGGAACAAGCGAGAATGCCAGGCAGAACCTGCGGCAGACGCTCTGGTACCTCAAACGCCGTTTGGGCGATGTTATCATCGCCGATGACGACACGGTGGCGTTGGCGGCGGGCGTGACATCGGACGTGGAGCGTTTCGGCACCGCGGCCGGCGCGGATCGGTTCAGTGATGCGGTCGCCGAGTATCGGGGCGACTTCTCGCCCGACTTCGCTGCACCCGGCGCGGCCGCGTTCGAGGAGTGGGCCGAACTCGAGCGTCGTCGACTTCGCGCCACCTACGTAGGGTGCGCTGAGGCGATGTCTCGGACGCTACTCAGCGCCGGTCATGCGAGCGATGCCGTGCGCGTCGCCAGGCAGGTGCGCGAGCTCGCACCCGATGACCCCAGTTCATGGAGACTTCTGCTCGAGTGCTTGATCGCTGCGCGCGATCCGCTCGGGATCACGGCCGCCGTGGCGCAGCTGGAGGGGGAGATCGCGCGGGATGACATCGACCCGGATGCGGCGATCAAGTCCCTGCTGCGCGCGGCGAAGAAGGTTTCGGGCAACGGCGATGTGGAGGTGAACGGATCGGAGAGCACGGAACAGTCCTTGGTCCCGGACCTGATCGGGCGCGAAGCGGAGTTCCGCGAGTTGGTGGATGCGTGGGAGGGCGCCCGGCGTGGGCGCGGACGGACGCTGCTCCTGACTGGCGCTGCGGGGCTCGGGAAGACGCGACTCCTCGCTGATTTCGCGGCGCGTGTGGCGAGCACTCGAGGGAGGGCGGTCCAGGTACGCGCACACCCGGGGAACAGAACGATCGTGGGGAGTTTGGCTGCGCAGATCGGTGAGGCGCTCGCTGCGTTGCCAGGCTCGGCGGCGATCTCGCCCGGTAGCGCGTCGGTGCTGGTGGCGCTCTCACCGTTGCTCGCCTCTACCTTCCCCGGTGCCGAGCCCGACCGTGCGAGTGGTGAGGATGCGCTGCGGCGGCGCGCCGCAGCCCTCGGCGATCTGCTCGGCGTGCTCTGCGAGGCAGCCCCGGTTGCGCTCCTTGTGGACGATGCTCACTGGGCCGATGCGGAGTCGATGCGGATCGTGGGGGCGTTGCGGGCGCGCGTGGATGGCGCACGCGCGCTGCTCGTCATCGCGAGCCGGATTCCGGACGACCTGCGACTTCACGTCGGGAACGTCGAAGAGATCGCCCTCAAGCCTCTCGACGTGGCTGGCGTGGCGGAGTTCGTGGGACGACTCGCCGCCTTGCCGACGGATTCGTGGTCGCGAGGGCTCGTGCCTCGGCTGCACGAGGTCACACATGGGATACCGCTGCTGCTGATCGAGACGTTGCAGCGGCTGGTGGAGAGTGGCGCGCTGGCGCGTCGCGACGGGCAGTGGAGCGCTGCGTCGGCGGAATCGCTCGAGGCGGCGATGCCGCCCGGGAGCGCGCTTCAGGCTCGACTGGGAACCCTGAGTGCGCCGGAACGCACGGCGCTCATCCGACTGGCGACAATGGGACGTCCAGTTCCGACCGATCAGATGAGGGCGGACGACGAGGTGCGCGATTGGCCGTCGGTCCTCGGCGAGCTCGAACGCCGGAGCTTCGTCACGCAGTCGGAGAAGCGGGTGAATGCGTGGCATGATGAGATCGCCCGCGGCGTGCTCGATCTCGCGGCACCGGAAGAGCGCTTGCGCGCGCACGCCTGGGTGTCGGACCAGTTGGCCTCGCACGCGGCGGCGCTTCCCGAGTTCAAGTTGGCGATGTTGCACGCGCTGCGCGCTGCGGACGACGAGCGCGTGAGGTCTGTCTGGCACGCTTCACTGCGCTTCGCTCGCGCGCACGGGGATCAGCGCGGTGCGCGTCTGGTCGCGGGAGACGTCTTTCCCGCGGAGATGCATGACTCGAAGCGAGTGCAACTCGTGCGCTCCGCTCCGATCGGTCTCAGGATCGAACGTGTTTGGCGCATCGCGCTCGTGGCCGCAGTGTTCGTGCTGGTCGCACTCGGTATCAGCGTTGCCACGAGCGTCGGACCCTCGCAGGTGGTCCGGGTCTTCCTCGGGCACGACACAGATGCGGGATCCGTCTGGCTCCTCGAGCTTCCATTGGAGGGCACTTGGCGCGTCAATGAGCCGATCGTGGCGCGCGCGGTGAACGCCGCCGAGTCTCCGTGGCGCGGTCGGAACATGCGGAACAGTGCGAGCCCTTTGCCAGACGGAGAGGGGTGGATCGCGCAGCAGTCGTTCGGGGACTCGGCGACCGACGAACTCGTGCAGATCGCGCCGAACGGCGACGTCGCCCGCCTCAGCTCCGCTCCGGGCGACGACAATGCACCGACCGCCTCTCCGGATGGCCGACAGCTCGTGTTCTCTACGCGACGATACGATCGCGACGATCACGAAGCCGATCTCGCGATCTATGACCGGTCGACCCGACGCACGACGCGGCTCACGGAGTCAGCGGAGGATGAGTTGGCGCCGATCTGGAGTCCGGATGGTACGCGCATCGCGTTCCAGCGGTACTACCAGACGCTGGACCGTGAGCCTGAGACCTGTGTTCGAAGTGTTGATGGAGTCGATGAAAAGTGCGACTGGGCTGGCTTGCCTGAACTGGCAGCACCGATTGCGTGGATGGAGGCATCGACGCTCTTGGTGCAGGTAGCGAGCACGAACGAGCTGTATCGCGTCGACGTCTACACGGGAGTTGCCGACGCCGTGGGGCGCCCCTCGGGAAGTATGCGAACACTTCTCGGAGGCGCGTTCCTGATCTGCTCGTGCATCGAGGGGTCGAGTCAGCAGATACAGACGATGATCGCGCCGCTCTCGAGCCCGATGGCCTTGCGATCGGTGACGGACGGGTCACGGCGACTCAGTCCGCGCAGCTTCGCGGTGGAGCAGCCCGTGGCGGCCGGTCGTTATCTCGATGGTCTCGTGTTCGAGTCTTCTGAGCTGGAAGTCGCGCTGGACGGCGCGAAAGCGGTCCTCGTGAGCGGCGTTGATGCCTTCGGTTTGCAGACCCAGGTACATGCTCTTCATTTCACGTCGGCGGACACCGGGATGCTGCGGGTGAGTCCGGACGGAACGGTGCGGCCGATCGCGACCGGCCGCGCATGGATCCGCGTGAGTGCTGGTGGGTGGCGGACGGACTCGGTGCCGGTGCGTATCATGCCCGCGACCTCTCAAGTGCTGGTCGACGAGGAATGGAGGGGCAGCTTCGCACCGTCGTGGCGACCGTTCGGCGACCCTCTTCCGACGATCGACGTGGTGAACGGTCGACGCGTGTTCTCCCCGAACGGCGACGGCGTGTATCCGAGTGGCGCGTACCTCGTTCGCTCGCTGCCGACCGAGCGCGGTCTGGGAGTGCGATTCGAGGCGCAGCTTCCCGTCACTCGTCGCAAGTTCCAGACGATCGGTGCAGGGTTCTTCAGCGAGCCGCCGCTGGATGCGCTGACGTCGTGGGACCACGTTTCTGGCGCCGGGCCGCTGCCTGGGCGCGGGATGTGTAGTACGAGTTTCCCGGCAGGCGAAGGCGAGTTCGGTACGAGGCGGTTCGGGTTGCACAGTGAACCGTCTGGAACAGCCTACTCGATTGGAGCTCCGCCCGCGGACTTCTATTCTGCGCGCTGGCACACGATCGAACTTCAGTACACGACTGATGGGCGATGCGCGTTGCGGGTGGATGGTGTGGAGGTTGTGAAGTCGGAGCGGCCGGCGTCGGTGCCGACGACGGTGCGGTTCGCGATCACGGGGCACTCGAAGGGGGCGAGGATTTTGGTGAGGGGGGTGGAGATTTGGGAGGGGGTGCGGGGGGAGCAGCGAGAGCCGTAGCCCCCGAATCACAGCCTGGCCCCGCTCGTGGCCGAAGTGCCGAAGTGAGATCTCTGGAGGAGTATTCGCACGCATTGCCACTCTGCCTAGCATGACCCTTCGAGAGAATGACTAAGCTCATCGGGCAACCGGGGTTACTTGTCGAGCAGAACTTTCGCAAGCCAACGGACCCGTGGAGTTCCCAGAGTTTAGTGGAGACCGCGGCGACGTGACTTATGGGCGGCTTCGAACTGCTCCGGACTGAGGCCACCGAGGTGGCTGTGGCGCCGAGTGCGGTTG
>JANNVO010000190.1:0-1730 GCA_031414475.1 Rickettsiales bacterium | reverse complement strand
GGGTTAAATCTTTTCCGTTTTCCCCAGTCGATACCTTCTTAAAGACTAGTAAAATGGATGTGCCAAATTTCGCAAGGGACTCGCCCTGCAAATAGCGGGGCAAGCTGAGCTACGTAGCGTAAATGTCATGTCAATTTACCTTTCCCAGGCGACGTCTCAGCAAAGAGATGATAGCGGTAATTGCAACACTGTAAACAATAGCAGAAAAATTAAAGCTTACTAAAAGAGTCAATTTATATCTTTAACCACTAGCATCCATTCTTAATCAAAACATAATCAATTGTTTATGATTTAGTTCTTTGAAATTTTGTTGGTAGTTCACGTCAAACAGTTGATTGACGGGGGTTTTACTTAGTAGAGTTAGACTTAAAATTTGTAGAATTTCGTAATTAGTGTGATTGATTTTTAAGATTTGCTTCATAATTGCTACAGTACAGTATGCTATTATGGCAGTATACACTTGTATCCGAACTGCATTTTCTGATGTACCCCAAAATGATTGTATTTGGAGATGTTGCTTTATCCACTTAAAGAACAATTCGATTCTCCAACGATACTTGTAAAGCAATGCTATTTCGGTAGCCTCAAGTTCAAAGTTATTGCTTATAAACTCCAGTACCATGGCTGACTCTGGATCATAAAATTTTATCAGTCTTAACTTATCTGGATAGTTTTTCGCAGCATAATGATTGTTAAGTTTTATTACCTGATCAACTTTTACACCAGTAGATTTATCTACTTTGTTTGAGTACAGCCTTCGGTAGTTCATATTATCTTTTGCCCTCGTTACAAACCAGGCAAGTTTTTGGTGGAGATTATATAGACGGCTAAAATCAACATACCCCCGATCAAAAACATAAAAACTTCCTGGCTCATATACCAATATATCCATCACATTAACATCATGCTCAGAACCATCTGAAAAATGAATAAAATGAGGAATATCACTTTTGATATCAAATTGAGTATGTAGTTTGATTGCTCCTTTATGTTTACGGAATTTAGCCCACCAGAATACGTTAAGACATAAGTCTATGGTTGTAGAATCAACCGCATAAACATTACCATCTATTTTTAATTCAAATTCAGATGATGCGATACAAATAGCCCTGGCTTTAGCTATCAATGTATATGCAAAATCAGCATAAATACGCCAATCTCTGTTTTCATTGGCATAAGCAAGATTTGATTTAGTAATAGTAGTTCCCAATCCAAGATGATACCACTTGGTTTGCTGGGTTTGAAGGCAGGTTACTAAATCGCTCAGGCTTTCTCGTTTTCCTAACTGACCAAATAACATACACAAAAGTTGATTCCAACAGGAGAAGGTCTTAATCTTATAATTGCCTTTGTATTTTTTTACAAATTTGTTGAAATCATCAAAGCTTAAAAAATCAGTTACCTGGGAAAAAACATATTTACCTGTATTCATTTGACAAATATGCCAAAATGCCAGATCAAATAAACGAAAATTTGCTGAAATCGTTGAAGCCTATTTTTCGCATAGAACCCTTTACCAACAATAATTTCAAAGAACTAAAATTTCAAACGTTTGGACGCTAGTGAAGTTTTAACTTTTCTTAGACTCTGGGTTTAAGTGATAAATTAAAGAATGATAATAAAATGGCTAAGCTTTTCCTCATTGAAAATCTTAGCCATTTTAAATTGTATACCCTATTTGGGATGAAGCGCAACTTTATAGCTTCACCTTAATTACAAGCTTTGTAATT
>JANNVO010000189.1:0-52986 GCA_031414475.1 Rickettsiales bacterium | reverse complement strand
CCTGCTCACCAGTATCGGGTTGCGAAATAATCAACTCATCTATATTTACACCTAACTTTTTAGCATAAACAGGATCAAGAGCGTGCTCAGCGTCAATAAAGGCGCAAGTTCCACCTTGTTTCTGAGCTTCAGCAATAACATGTAAAGTTAGTGTTGTTTTACCAGAGCTCTCTGGTCCAAAAATTTCAATAATTCTTCCTTTTGGTAATCCGCCCACTCCAAGCGCAACATCGAGACCTACTGAACCAGTCGGGATTGCTTCAATATTCATTTCTTGGCGCTTACCAAGTATCATGACTGATCCTTTGCCGTAGCTCTTTTCAATTTGGCTTAGCGCTGCTGCCAAAGCCTTGTCTTTTTCCATATCACCCTCTTTTTACAAACTGAAATTAGTACTATTATGCACTTCATACCGACCTAAACGACGAACATTTATATTCTGACTAAAAAGGAAAAGCTAGCAAAAACTTGAATATTGTGCAAAAATTATTTTGTATAAAATTTTTACCATGTTTTTTTAAAACAACATGAGTCCTACCAAGTCAATAATTATTTTAGATAATTAAATTTTAGGGCGATGCTGCGCAGCGTAAAAACACGTGAGCAGATACGAACCTCGCTAAATTTGATTAGATAAATTATAGGACTTGGTATTATTTCTCATTTCTTATATCAATCCAATGCTCGATAATTTGCTTTAAAACGGCTTCTGCAACTTCAACTTCGTGATCCTCAAAAGTTGGCAAAGAAAGCACCATTTCTTCTAGATATGGCAAATTATATTCCGGAATTTCTTCCTCAGAGTAGGCGTCTTCAAGCTCAATGGCAATTTTTTCTATATCACTCCAATGCATCATATTTCCATTTATTAAAGTGGACAGTACTATTACTATTTAATACCGGCTACCAGAAAAAAAATAATAGTATATATTTACTAAGGGAATAAGATTTACTAGGTGAGATTATTATGCAACTACAAATACGTACACTACAGAAATTGCTTGATGACAGCTTAAAAGAAGACTATGGCATAAAGGGGGATATAACTTCAGAGGCAGTGATTGATTCTGAAACTGAAGTTAAATTTGCAATTAACGCCCGCCAAAATCTAGTTTTATGCGGAGTACAAATAGCCCAGTATTATTTTAATGAATACTCTGCTATTAAATACCAAATTCACCATACCGATTCCCAAGCCGTAAAGAAAAACACAACCATTATTTCTGGCTCAGGCTTGGCAAAAGAACTGCTGTTGCTAGAAAGGATAATTTTAAATTATATGCAACACTTAAGCGGAATCGCGACAACAACTAGTAATTATGTAGAGCTAGTTAAAGACACAAAAGCGAAAATATTTGATACAAGAAAAACAACACCAATGCTTAGGCAGCTTCAGAAATACGCAGTTACCTGTGGCGGAGGATATAATCATAGACTTTGCTTAGATAGCAGCATTTTGATTAAGGATAATCACATTGCTATTTGCGGCGGAATTACTAAAGCCCTACAGAAAGCAAAACAATATAGTCCTCATTATACACGTATCGAAATCGAATGCGATACTCTGGCACAAGTAAAAGAATCGCTAATAGCTGGTGTGGATATAATTATGCTAGATAATATGTCGCCCCAGCAAATTCATGAGGCAGTCAAATTAATTGATAATAGAGCTATTATTGAAGCATCCGGTAATGTATCTCTTGATACAGTAAAAGATATTGCTGAAGCTGGCGTTGATGTCATTTCTGTTGGTAGAATAACTCATTCTTCAACATCTGTTGATATTGGTTTGGACATAATATGATAGATTCAATCGATCCACAAAAAGCTAAAGCTGAGATAGAGCTGCTGCTTCAGCAAATTAAAAAATATAATCATGAGTATTATATTAACAATGCACCTAGCATTTCTGATGCCCAGTATGACCAACTATTTCAAACGCTGCTAAAACTTGAAGAACTATTCCCTAAATTCAAATCAGATGATAGTCCAACGAATACTATAGGTTCTAAAGTTTTAGATAAATTTAGCAAACACGAACATAAAGTACCTATGTTATCTTTGGGCAATAGTTTCTCTCAAGACGACGTTACAGACTTTATCGAACGTATAAAGCGGTTCCTTTTGATTAATTATTTCCCTGATATTTTTTGTGAGCCTAAAATAGATGGCGTTTCATTTTCTGCAACTTATGAACATGGGAACTTAACCCTTGGAGCCACTAGAGGAGATGGGTATGTGGGCGAGAACATAACAGAAAATATTAAGACTATTGAAGGGCTGCCCCACCATATCAAAAATGCACCTAAATTTCTTGAAGTTAGAGGAGAAATTTACATTGAAAAACAAGATTTTGAAAATTTGAACTCAAAACAAGCAGCGCAAGGGAAAAATAAGTTCGCTAATCCAAGAAATTCAGCCGCTGGCTCATTGCGTCAGCTAGATACAAGTATCACCGCAAGCAGACCTCTTAAATATTTTATTTATGCCATCGGCCACGCTAGCACGCAGTTTGCAATAAACCAAGAGGATTTGCTTGAGAAACTTTCACAAATCGGGTTCCAAACCAATCCGCTATTTAGCCTATCCCATTCTCTAGAGGAAACATTAGAGTTTTATAACAAACTAAAAACACTGCGCGAAAGTCTTGCATACGAGATAGACGGAGTTGTTTACAAGGTTAATGAATTTGATTTACAAAATCGACTCGGCTTTATTGCAAGAAGTCCACGATTTGCTACCGCCCATAAATTTCCTGCAATTATTGGTCAAACCAGACTTAATGATATTACAATTCAAGTTGGTAGGACCGGAACTTTAACACCAGTTGCAGAACTTGAACCAATAAGTATTGGTGGGGTTAGTGTATCTCGCGCTACTTTGCATAATTTCCAAGAAATTGAAAGGTTGGATATAAGAATTGGAGACACCGTATTACTACATAGAGCTGGAGACGTTATTCCCAAAATCACTGGAGTTAATCTTGAAAAAAGGTCGGAGAATCTTCCGAAATTTATTATTCCAGAGCAGTGTCCATCATGCGGCAATAAAGTTCACATTGATCCAATAGAGGTAATACTAAGATGTGATAATGGACTTAATTGTCCCAAACAATTAAGTGAGTCTATAAGGCATTTCGTTTCCAAAAATGCAATTAACATAGAAGGAATAGGAGCAAAACAGGTCGGGTTTTTTTTAGAAAAAGGATTTATCAAAAATCCGGCCGATATTTTTCATTTGCACGAATTAAACGAGTCTTCTTTCATTAAACTAGAGAACATGGATGGTTGGGGCAAAAAATCCGTACAAAATCTTTTCGACAATATCGAAAAATCAAAACAAGTGACTCTATCTAAATTCATATACGCTCTTGGCATTAGACACATAGGTGAGAGTAATGCAAAAATACTTGCTAAAGAATTTATCTCAGCCCAAAATTTCTTGAATTCAATGCTAAAGCTAGCAAGTGGAAACCAAGAAATATTTGACTTATTGGATAACTTGGATGGTATAGGTAATAAAATACTTATAGACATCATTCATTTCTTTGAGTGCGAACAAAATGTCACTACTATAAACCAACTCTTAAATATCCTGAATATTAGCGATTTTAAAGATACAGCGACCTCAACGACTTTGTCTGGACAAACTATTGTGTTCACAGGCAGCCTCGCAACACTTTCTAGAAGCGAAATCAAAGCTCAGGCAGAGAAAATGGGGGCAAAAGTTTCTGCTTCAGTCTCAAGTAGCACTAATTTAGTCGTTGCCGGCGATAACGCGGGAAGTAAGTTAAAAAAAGCTATCGAACTTCGGATAAAAATTATATCAGAAGATGAATGGATCACAATTATCAGAGAAAACAAATGATCAAAACTCGATTAACTCTATTACGCCAGAAGATGGCAACACAAGGCTTTCACGGGTACCTTGTCCCATCATCTGATGAATATTTGAGCGAATACACCCCGCTTTATGCAAAAAGACTTGAATATATTACTGGCTTTACTGGCTCTAATGGCCTGGCATTGGTTCTAGAAAATACAGTATTGTTTTTCACCGATGGAAGATATATCACTCAATGTTTTACCGAACTTGATGATCAACTATTTGAAGTATATGATCAACAACTTATCTCCTCTTTTTCTTGGCCTGATTATATTAATGAGTGGACTACACTACCAAGCTCCAAATTAAATGAGACAACTGAATTTCAAAGCGAGGCGGCTGCGCAGCGTGCGCTGGTAAGCGAGCACAGCCAAGGCTTCCAAAATTCTGTTGTCCCGTTAATTTCGAACCTTGGTATAATAGCTTATGATCCAAACTTATTTACCGCTCCTAGTTTACAAAAATTTTCTAGGCTGAATCTAAAAGATTACACTCCTAATTTAATCGATGAAATTTGGACCAATCAGCCAATAAAGCCAAACTCAAAAATATTTGACTATCCAATTGAATACGCTGGCATGGACTGGAAAGATAAGGTTCAAAAATGTCGCTCTGTAATTAAAGAAAACAAAGCGGATGCTTTGGTAATTTGTGATCCTGCTTCAGTTTGTTGGATACTTAACATTAGAGCTAGCGATATTGAGTTTTCTCCTCTATTACTTGCAAACATGGTTATTACTAACAATGAAGCTTATTTATTTACCGATGAAAAACGTTTTGATACCGGTTTAATAAGAGATGGAATCAGCGTATTACCAGAGAGTGAGCTTCCACAAATAATCAATAATATTCAAGGAGTCATCCTATTTGATGAAACCCAATGTTCTATCTATCTGTCTTCACTTATCAAAGATGGTCAATTCAAGATGCTCATAAATCCCTGTATGCTTTGGAAGGCCTGCAAAAATAATGTAGAAATTGATTGCATGAAACAAGGCCACGTTCAAGATGCTGTGGCTGTATGTGAGATGCTAAGTTTTATTGCTAGTGAAGATATTGGCTCTCTTAGCGAATATGATTTAGGGCTTAAATTAACCAATTTCAGAAGCAATGGAAAGGGATATATTTACGATAGTTTTCCAACCATTTGTGGCTTCCAAGAGAATGGTGCTATTATTCACTACAGAGCCAATCAGGATAAAGCAAAAAAAATAAGTGGCCACGGATTATTACTAATCGATTCAGGTGCTCAATATTTGGGAGCAACAACTGATATTACAAGGACAGTAGCTATTGGCGAAATTAAGCCAGACTACAAAAAATTCTATACCAACGTACTAAAAGGTCATATTGCACTTGCCATGGCAAAATTCCCACAAGAAAAAGTAACAGGAGCAAATCTTGATATCTTAGCAAGGCAATATTTATGGCAATCTGGTCTAGATTATCCTCACGGAACAGGTCATGGAGTCGGCAGCTTTTTAAGTGTTCACGAAGGGCCGCAAAATATTAGTCTAACAGGCTACGGCACACAAATTAAAGTTGGAATGGTTGTCTCGAACGAACCTGGATATTACTTACCGGGAGAATTTGGAGTCAGGATAGAAAACTTGATGCTTGTTAAAGAGTCATTGTTACCTGGGTTTTTAGAATTTGAAATGCTTACTTTAGTTCCTTATGAAAAAGAACTAATCGACTTTACTATGCTAAATCAGCATGAATATTCATATTTAAAAACATATTATCAGACTATAGGTAATAAAATATCACCTAAGTTATCAATACAAGCTAAGTTATGGTTAAAAAACCAGTTAGATATCAGCCTCAAGAAACTGAGTTATACTCCAGGCAAAGTAAATTTTTAGTATTAATTAACCTGAGTTTGACGTAAGGAGAGTAAATACTTTTGGGAAAATTAGAACAAAAGTCTGTCATCCTCAGCTTGACAGGATCCCAGACAACGGAACGAAGATCCTGAATCGAAGGCCGCGCGAAGCCTATCAAGTTCGGAATAACTTCTTCCCTTAAACATAAATTGAGAGCACTAAATTCAACGGCAACCTTTTCTTTCACAAAACTCTGGTTACTTAGGCTTAGCACTCGCTGCAATGTTAGCATTACTTTGGGAGCGTTTCTTTAAATCTGCAATTAGCCAGTCAATTCCATGAGAAGAAATAACGCTATTAAACTCAGACTGCTGAGAGTTTAATATACTTATACCTTCAGTGATAATATCACCAATTAAATAAGGATCTTTCTTGTTACCTTCGATTTTATGCACTAAATAGTCCACCTTAATAGGTGATTGTGCACCAGGTCTGACAATCTCACTATTCACAATAAATAAATCGTCATCTATCTGTTTAATATTTGTAAGCACAGCCTTCTCTCCTTTATAATTTGTTGCAAGATCAGCATAGGCTTTTACAACAAACAAGGAATAAACCTGAACAAATTCTTTAATTTGTGCTTCTGATATCGTTCTTCTATGACGACCAAGAGTATATTTAGCCATCCAATCCAAATACAAATGTGACTTTATCATAGCGCTAGATCTTACTCTCCTCTCTTTCTCAGACAAGCCTTTATCATTAACTAGATCAGAGCCTTCTTGTATAAGCTCCTCAACATATGCTTTTAGTTTTGTAGTATCTTCTTCAGAAGCTCCGTAGGCAGTTTGGCCAGCCAAACTTATTACCAATAAAATAACTGATATAATTTTCATAATGTATGTTCTCCTCATAAATATTATCTACTTGTTAACCTTAGGACACTTGAATCCTTCTGGATAAACCATTTTAGACTCTCTTTCACTGAGAGTAGCATCCCTGATAGCGATATATGCATCAAGAGAATTTTTGCTTACATAATCAGTAAACGGCATTATCTTATCCCTATTATGAATGAGCCCAGTAACTAGCAGCACATTCTTGAAACTACTATGCATAGGGTACCTAGCTGGATTTAGATAGCTATTAAGTACCAACGGATCCATTACGTCTCTAGCCCCCATGCCACCATAAAATGGCAATATAATATAAGGCCCTTGCCCTACACCATAATTAGCCAAAGTGTTACCAAACGTTTGTGGCTCAGCTTTGATATCGAATTTACTAGCAATATCAAAGAGTCCACCTAGTCCAAACGTAGAATTGATTGCGAATCTCCAAAAAGTTTTACCAGCTCCATTCGCATTACCTTGAATTCCGTAATTCACTGTCGATAGAGGCTCACGAATATTACTTAAAAAACTATCAACTCTATTTTTTGTATAATCGTTTGTGAATCTACCATAACCTTTGGTAACTGGCCTTAGTATGAAAGTATCCAAAATACTATTAAAAATAAAAATTTTCCTATTAAAAGATTCATATGGATCGTATATTTGGCATCTATTACTCAGCTCCGCATAGTTGTAATCGTATTTTTTATCTTGCGTAGCAGCAGCGAGCGAGCTATTACTTAATAAGCATATAATAGCAATTATATGAGCTTTAGAGACCAACTTTACTACCACATTTACCTCTTGAAATTATTTTTTACAAACAAATATAGAGTAATTGTTTTTTATTTCCAGATTAAACTCTTTTGAGGATAGTACTTTGAAACCTATTTCTCTTAGAAAACCAATCACTTGCTTATTGTCGTAGCTAAATTCCAGTAATGCACTAGAAAAACTGTTCTTTTGGGTACTACGCACCGCAAAAGCAAAGTAACCATCTTGGTTTAACACAGAAAACACATTCTGAAAGATGGCTTTTAAGTCTGAGGTAAACGCAAATCCATCCAAACTACAAATTATATCATATTTTTGTTTAGTTTTTAGAAGGTATTCATCAACCGGAACCTGGAGGACTTTATCATACAACTCCTGATCAGGATAGAATGATGTTTGTAAGTCAATCATTTCAGAAGATACTTCTGTTGAGGTTAAATAGAATTTTTCTTGCATTCTTTTGTTGATTTCATAACCTAATATTCCAACATTGCTTCCAAGCTCTAAAATGTAATACTCTTCTGGTAATGAAGTTATGGCCTCATTTAACTCTAGAACAAGTGTTTTTGGAATATCGTAGGTATCGCTTGCAATTTTATCAACAAAATTGCTTGCTTTAATATCCCGATACAACGCATAAATTTGCACTGGTACATATTGCACATTATCTATTGATTTTACAAACTGTAATAAGTTCACTTCATCTTCATCTCTTGCCTTAATAAGGTTAATTATTGAATTTTTATAATCTTGCTTTAAAAAATAAACCCAACCGAGCCAATAACAAGCAAGTTTATTATTTGGATCTAGATATTTCTCAACCAACTTGAACCTAAAAATAGCATCTCTATAGTTGCCACTTCTAAGGTGAAAAATACCTAGTTTCATATTGCTATCTGAGACATTTTTCAGCTTTTCTCTTAGAGCAACAAATTCATTTTTCAGCCTCTGAATTTGATTTTTGATAAATATTGGTAGTCTGCAAATAGCGCACAGGAAAGATTTTGTGGTATTTTTTATCCCTGCAAATATATTATTACCCATAAATCCGAATATGTTGATTTGATTTAGGGAGAATGTTCTCATATAATCCTTCGTAGTTCAAACATATTATGATTATACGAGACACAAAATTATGTCACTAATAGCAAAAAGACTCCAAACAGTTAAACCATCACCAACTTTAGCGGTTGCTGCAAAAGCAAAAGAACTGACCATGCAAGGTATAAATATTATTTCGCTAGCGGCGGGAGAACCTGATTTTGACACTCCAGACAATATAAAACTTGCAGCTATTGAAGGTATAAAAAATGGGGCGACAAAATATACCATGGTTTCTGGAACACCTGAACTAAGACAGGCTATTTGTGAAAAATTTAAACGAGAAAACGGATTAGATTACAAAATTGACGAGGTAATTGTCAGCGCAGGTGGTAAGCAGGTAATTTATAATTTGTTTATGGCTACTCTTGATGAAGGTGATGAAGTAATTATTCCTGCTCCTTACTGGGTATCATACCCTGATATGGTATTACTTGCTGGCGGTATTCCTATTTTTGTGTCTTCTGATATGTCGACTGGGTTTAAGGCACTCACGGAAGATATCGAAAAGGCTATAACCAAAAAATCAAAATGGTTAATATTGAATTCTCCAAGTAACCCAAGCGGTGCAGCATATACTGCCCATGAACTAGAGAAAATTGCAGATTTGGTTAGAAAATACCCACATCTACACGTTATGTCTGACGATATTTATGAACACATTACTTTTGACAATTTTAAATTCACTACCCTTGCTACCATAGCACCAGATATAAAAGATCGGATATTTATCGTAAACGGAGTATCCAAAGCATACTCGATGACAGGCTGGAGGATCGGTTATGGTGCTGGCAATAAATCTATTATTAAAGCTATGGATGTTATTCAATCGCAAAGCACCTCAAACCCATCATCAATAAGTCAAATAGCAGCTCTTGAAGCTCTTTCTGGGCCACAGGGTTATATAAAGATTAACACAGAAAACTTTCAGAAAAAACGAGATCTTGTGTTATCTATGCTTAATAAAATCAATGGGTTGAGCTGTTACAAATCTGAAGGTGCTTTCTATCTTTTTCCAAAATGTTCAGACTTATTTGGTAAACAAACTCCTAAAGGAGAAAAAATCAATTCAAGCTCTGATCTTGCAACTTATCTACTTGAGGCAGCTAATGTTGCCATCGTCCCCGGTATAGCATTTGGATCAGAAGGATATTTCAGAATATCTTATGCAACCTCTGCTGAGCTCCTTACAGATGCTTGTAATAGGATGGCCCTAGCAATATCTCAGCTAAAATGACTTGAGTTTGAATTTAATGTTAAAAAAATATCTCAAACAATTCCTAAAACAAAGCCGCTTTGTCCATTGGCTTATTGTTCGGACAATTTATATTTACTTAAAATTTGTATATTTAACTTCAAAATGGGAATTTGTATGGACAGATGCGATTCTTAAAAAACAATTAAACACCTTAGATGGTATACTATTTGCTTTTTGGCATAATCGTATAGCATTCAGCATGCATATTCTTAGAAAGTATGACAACGTTTTTGCCCTTGTTTCTTCACACACTGATGGAAAAATAATAACAAACGTTATTAAAGCAATGAATTATGGCGTTATCGAAGGATCAACTAATAGAAATCCTACTAAAGCAGTTCGATCTATCATTAACTTACTTGAATTAGGCAATAAAATAGTCATTACACCTGACGGGCCGAGAGGGCCAGTGCATAAAATAAACAGTACCATCACAAAAATAGCCTATAAATATAATAAACCTTTAATTCCTATTTCATGCATGGCAACAAAATATTTTACCTTAAATAGTTGGGATAAGATGATGATACCAAAACCTTTTGGAAAAATTGTTGTGACTATTGGAAGTTCTATTATATTGTCTGGAAATGCAAACATTGATGACAATTTATTAGAGAATGAGTTATTAAATTTATCTTATAAAGCTGAAAAACTTTTATGAAAGAGACATTGTCCTGAATTTGATAGGGTCTTACCTGTCATACCTGTCTTGACCCGGTATCTCCGGTAACGGAAGAAGATCCCGAATCAAGTTCGGGATGACGCATTGCGTCTTATGCCTGGCCATTGCAATAGTAAATGTAAAGATCAGAACGAAACAAATTAGACACAGAAAAAGCAATTTAGGCTGTGTCACTTAATATGGAATACCCAGATATGCTATTAATTTACCTTTATAACTTAATAAATATATTGCTTCTACCATTATATATGGTGTTAATCTTTATAAGAATAATAAAAGCAAAAGATAATTGGATCTCATTTAAACAAAGATTAGGGTTTGCCTCCACACAAAGATTTCCTGAAAAACTCATATGGATACATGCTGCTAGTGTCGGCGAGTCCATGGTTGCAATAACCCTAGTGAGAGCTTTATCTGCTTCATACCCTAAATATAACTTTCTAGTAACTACAGGAACTCTGTCGTCTGCACAAATTCTCGAAAAATCTCTCCCCCAAAATGCTACACATCAATTTACTCCAATAGATAATTTTCTAGTGGTTCGAAAATTTCTTAATCACTGGAAACCAGATTTCGGGATTTTTATCGAATCAGAGCTTTGGCCATGCCTTCTTAGCGAAGCCTCAAAAAAGTGTAATTTGATGCTTGTTAACGCAAGACTTTCTGATAAATCTTATAAACGGTGGCAAAGTAAAAAATGGCTTTTTAAATTGATTATAGATAATTTTAAGAAAGTTATCGTACAAAGCAAAACAGATTTATACAAATATCAACAATTAGGCTGTAGTGATCCAATAAATCTTGGGAATCTAAAGTTTGCAAACAAAGAACTAGATGTTGATAGACAAACTCTTTTATCCTTCAAAAATTTATTCGGTGATAAAAAAATCTTTGTTGCAGCGAGCACACATAAGGAAGATGAAGATGTTACGTTGCAAATAATTACCAACTTTAAACAAGCTAAAATTAACTATTTCCCAATTATAGTTCTCAGGCACCCGGAAAGGAGAGATGAACTTGCTTCCCAGTGTCATAAACTTGGGCTTAAGTTTTCAATCAGGTCAAGTGGGCAGCTACCTTCACTAGATGATGATTTATTTATAGTTGATAGTTTTGGCGAATTGGGACTATTCTATAGTCTAGCTTTTATTGTTTTTGTAGGCGGCTCATTCAAACGGGGTGGGCATAACCTAGTTGAGCCAGCATATTTCGATAACATTATTTTACTTGGACCAGACATGAGTAATTTCCAAAATATTGCTGATGAAATGATCGAGAAACAATCAGCAATTCAGGTAAAGACTGCAGATGAATTAGCATTGAAAATAAAAATTTTTCTCAACACAAACAATGTGATAGAGGCAGATAAATATAGAAAAAATGCTCTTGAATTTGTCAGTGATCGCAGGGAAACACTTAATAACTATTTAAAAGAGATAGGTAGGTTTTTGCAGTGATTAAACTCACATATCCATCTTTCTGGTCTAAGAAAAATATCATATCGTCTCTACTTATAGCTTTTTCATGGATATATAGACTTCTTGGAAGTTTACGAAAACTATTAGTCAAACCAGTAAAATTCCCGTGCTTTGTTATTTGTATCGGTAATATAAGTGTTGGAGGAACAGGTAAAACTCAACTAGTGGCTTGGCTTGCAAAAAACTTGCGCAAAAAAAACTGCAGTTTTCTTATAGTTACAAAAGGTTATAACTCAAATTTATGTAGAGCTAAACTGGTTGAGCCACTCGACATAGCAGCTGATGTTGGCGATGAATCAAAACTGCTCAGCGACTATGGCCAGGTCCTAGCTGTTAAGTCTATAAAATATGCATTGCCTATAATTAAAGACCTAAAACCAGATGTTGTGATTTTCGATGATGGCATGCAAAACCCAGGTTTTTTCAAAGACTTAACTATAGTTGTTATAGATGCAATCAGAAATATCGGTAATGGCAGGATTTTCCCTGCTGGCCCCTTGAGAGAAAGTGTGCAATCTGCAATTAATAGGTCAGATATTATCACTATGGTTGGCAATGAACTATGCCCAAATTTTTCTTTGATTCAGACCATCACTTCAAGTGGCAAACCTTTCTTTAAGTCAGAAATTCAACTAGTTGGCAATATAGATACTAGTAAAAATTATTATGCCTTTACTGCAATTGGGGACCCAGACAGGTTTTTTAGGTTACTAAGAGAAAATGGAATTAATGTACTAGCAACCAAAGCCTTTCCTGATCACCACAATTACAGTATCGAAGAGATCAATACAATAGTTAAGGAAGCAGCTGAAAAAGATTGTCTCTTATTAACGACAAAAAAAGATTACGTAAAAATTTCGGATCATACTAAGATAGTATGCGCTGAAGTTACTTTAAATTTTGATAAGGAAGAAGAGCTATTCCAACTAATTTATGAAAAAATTAAAACACATAGCTGAGTATTTACTGTTTATACTCTTAACAAGAACTTTAAGACTGTTGTCGGTGGATCATTCTGCATCTTTATGCAGCTTTATTGCGAGGAAAATTGGCCCATATCTTCGCGTAACTAAAACTGCTCGTAAAAATCTAAAAAGAGTATATGGCGATGATATAGATATCGAAAAAAACATAAACGACCTCTGGGATAATTACGGTAGATATATTGGCGAATTTCCATTTATTAATGTTTTAGATTCAGCTGAACTTGATAAAAGAGTCAAAGTTATAGGTCTTGAAAAAGTTGAAGCCTTCAAAAAGGCAAATCAACCGTTTATGCTATTTTTAGGTCATCAAGCTAACTGGGACTTTGTTATTCGGAAAATAAATGATATTTATCCAAAGTTTGGTATCGCTTACAGAAAAGCAAATAATCCTTATGTAGATAGAGAGATTCTTAAAGAGCGCGAAAATGATGAATCCATTACGATGATTGCCAAAGGCCCATCCGGGGCGAAGTCTATTATCAAGGCTATAAAATCTGGAGCCTCGGTTGCAATGTTGGTCGATCAGAAAATGAATAATGGAATCGAAGTACCATTTTTTGGATTTCCAGCAATGACCGCTCCAGCACTAGCAAGACTAAGCCTGCAGTATAAATATCCGATTGTTCCACTACAAATAGTACGCGTTGGAAAAAGTAGTTATTTTGAGCTAATACTTCATGACCCACTACAACCTTTGATAGACCAAGATATTGAAAAAAGTTGTTATAATATCATGCTAGAAATAAACAGAATTCTTGAACAATGGATTCGAGAGAAACCTGGGCAATGGTTTTGGTTTCATAATAGATGGAAAAATTAGAATCAATACTAAATACTAGTTAACTTATCAGAAAATTTTTCAATTCTAGCATAAGGTGCTTTGGCTTTAGTTATGAGTATTCTTACCTAAGATACTATTGATTGGATCACTTCCAGTGTTTCTATCGATCTTATTCGCATAACTCCTATATATAAATTCTTGTTGCAATAGTACTAAATTACATTAGTATTTCTATGTGTTTTATTAGCAATATGAGGTTATACTATGTCTAAAGATTGGAACAATAATGAGCATTACAAATATTATAAGCAAAAATATCACCTAGTGGGTAATAATCCAGGGTTAAATAATTCATTTCATACTTTAATAATGGAAGGGATACTTGTTGGTATGAAAGCTGCATTGGATGCGGGAGCCAATCCAAATTCAGTAGATACCTATAGAAAGTTAAAAGGACCGGCTTTGCATTATCTAGTGTTAAGTAACGCAAAAACTCTACCAGAAACTGTTGAGATGATAGTATCACACGGTGGTAATATTGACGTGCTGTGCGATGGAATCACTCCATTTGCCAGAGCGTGCCAAGAGTTCAGAAGCTCAAATTTACAAAAAAATAAAAATTATGCCAAAATTTTATTTCTAAATGGAGCTGATATCACTCTAGTTTCCCAAGAGGATCTACCTGAAGTTTTTGTATCCTTACCATTAGCTATTCATGAGGGAGAGGATGAAATCGTAAAATATCTAGTCAAAAAAGGTGTAGACTTTACTAATATTAACTTCTTAAATTTACATGATCAGTTTTTAGACTTATATAATATTGCTGAACTTGCTGATTGCATTTTTAAAGGTAAGGAAATTCAAGATAATAGTAATATAAATCGTTCACTACTGGACGTTTTTTCAGCTAGACTGAAATATAAATTGCTTAATGATAAACTCATATATACTGATTTAGCTAATTATTCTAAACATGTTAATAAGCTATACCTAACAATGCTACCTTCTGAGCTTTTGAAAGCAATTAACAATGTAATTGAGCCCATCTTAAATTCAAAGGCAACACTTGCTATTTGTGAAGGGGATTTCTTATTTCATTTAACAGGTCTAACTCCATCTCCTGTAGGTTTAGTAAATTTACACTTTAATACTAATAGTGTTGTTAGAAATTCTATGGAGATAGAGCGAGAGAACTTTTTTAATGAGCATCCTGACCTAGTTGGTGTTGGAAACTATCTAGCTTCCGTATTTTCTGAACATTTTGTGGAATGCGTAAAACTCATCAAGGAAAATGAGCTTCTTAGGGTACAGATCAATAATATATTAAAAGAAGGAAATATAAGCGACAAGCTAAAATTAACCTTACATACAGCGTTACAAAAAAGCCTATTACCATTAGATGATAATTTTTTTATTGAAGTTAAAATTGACTTAATCGGAAGTACGAATATGGTTTTAGATCAAGAAACCAACTTAATCGGAAGTACGGATATGAGTTCAGATACCGATGATACTAATCCTTGTGATATTATGTAAGCTAAGTATGCCAAAGATCTATCAAGCTAATAAAATGGAATTTTCCAAACATAATGATAGCAAATATAAAAAAAGCGCTTCAAGAGCGCTTTTTTTTATTTATTAATAATATGGTTAAAATATTATTCCTTTATTTGCTCTACAGCATCTTTTTGTTTTACTACTTTCTTTACAGCTTTCGGAGCTTTATCCACCTTCTTTGTTGCCGACTTTTTTGCAGTAGCAGGCTTAGTAGCTACAATCTTTTTAGCTTCCTGTGGATTGAGCATAAGATCTTTTACTCTAGCACTTAAGCGACTTACTTTTCTTGAAGCAGTATTTTTTTGAATTAGCTTACAAGCAACTCCTCTCATAATCTCTGATTGAGCAACTATTAAGGCTTTTTTTGCCTCCTCAGATGAACCAGATTCAACAGCTGCTAATACTTTTTTGATATAAGTCTTAATACGACTTTTTCTATTCTTATTTACTTCTGTATTGCGCTCAGTTTTTCTAATCGCTTTTTTTGTTGAAGAGTGATTTGCCATAAATTAAAAACCTTATCCTTAAATTTCTTGTTCTATATCGTCTATTACTGGGGTCATACAGCCTTTTGCACTTACATCTCTGTCAACAAATTCAATATATGCAACTGGTGCTCTATCACCATACCTAAACCCTGCTTTGATCACTCTTGTGTACCCACCAGGACGCTCTTTATACCTTGTGGCCAGGATTGACATTAATTTTTCTGCAGCAACTATGTCTCTAATACGTGAGATTATATCTCTTCTCGCAGCTAAAGTACCATTTCTGGCTTTAGTAACTAACCTCTCTACAATCGGCCTTAAAGCCTTTGCTTTTGGTAAGGTCGTTTTTATCTGCTCATTCATAATTAAAGCTGTAGCCATATTGGCGAACATAGCTTTCCTATGAGAAGAAGTCCTATTTAACTTTGATCCTTTTATTTTATGACGCATTTTTACTACCTAAAATTCCAACTTATTTAGTCATCCATTGAGAAAATATATCTCAATAAGAATCTTCATATTTCTTCGCCAGCTCTTCAATATTCTCTGGCGGCCACCCACTTACTTCCATACCAAATTTAAGCTTAAATTTTTCTAAGACGTCTTTAATTTCGTTTAACGATTTTCTACCGAAGTTTTGAGTACGTAACATCTCAGCTTCAGTTTTGTTAACTAGATCACCAATATAGACAATATTATCATTCTGCAGACAATTTCTTGACCTAACTGACAACTCAAGCTCATCAACCTTTTTAAGAAGAATTGGATTATATTCAAGCTCTTCTTTTGTTTCGTGTTTTTCTTCTTCTACTTCTTCGAAGGTAATAAATAATTGTAGCTGGTCCTGCAAGATTCTAGCAGATAAAGCAATTGCCATCTCAGGGCTAATTGTACCATCTGTTTCAACATTCATTATCAACTTGTCATAATCTGTTATTTGACCAACACGAGTATCTTCAACCTTGTAAGAAACTTTTTTAACCGGGCTAAATAATGCATCAATTGCTATAACTCCAATAGGAAGATCTTTCATTTTACCACTACCAGCTGGGACATAACCCTTACCAGTTTCACAGTATAACTCCATCTCAAACTCAACGTCTTTAGACAACGTGCAAATCATCTGATCTGGATTTAAAATCTCAACATCTGATCCAGATTCGATCATACCCGCGGTAACAACACAAGGACCTTTGGCATTAATACGCAAAGTTTTTTTCTCAGATGAATGAAGCTTAACCGCAACTTTCTTAAGATTAAGAATTATATCGGTTAAATCTTCTTTTACCCCGGATTTTGCCGAAAATTCGTGTACTACTCCGGGAATCTTAACTGCTGTAATCGCAGCACCTTGAAGAGACGAAAGCAAAACTCTACGAAGAGCATTACCTATAGTCAAACCAAAACCACGCTCAAGCGGTTCAATAATGATATTAGCAATGTTACTATCATCATTCTTACCATCGTACGTAATTTTTGACGGCTTAATCAATGAACTCCAGTTTTTATTCAGTGATAACATATGTCTTTCCTTAAAATCTACACTTATACTCTTCTTCTCTTAGGAGGTCTCACACCATTGTGAGCTACACCTGATACATCAGTTATAGAGGTTACTACAAAATTCTGGCTGAATACCGCTCTCATCGCCGACTCTCTCTGAGAACCAGCTCCCTTAATTCTTATTGAGACAGTTTTTAGCCCGTGCTCTTTTGCTTCTTCTGCAACTTTATCAACCGTAATTTGAGCTGCATAAGGAGTAGCTTTCTTAGCCCCCTTAAATCCGTGCGAACCAGCGGTAGAAATAGCAATAACATTACCCTGAATATCAGTAACCGTAACTATTGTATTATTAAATGTTGCTTTAATATGAACAATGCCTAAGCTAATATTTTTCTTTTTCTTTTTGGATTTATTCGTTGGACTCATTATTTTATCCTTAAATTATTTTTTCTTACCAGCAATTGCAACGGCCTTACCTTTTCTTGTTCTTGCGTTAGAATGCGTATTCTGACCACGAACCGGTAACCTTCTGATATGCCTTAAACCTTGATAGTTACGAATATCTTTCTTCTTCTTGATATTCAAACTTACTTCTCTTCTAAGATCGCCCTCTACCTGGAAATTCTTATCAATTTCATTTCTAAGCAAAATAAGCTCATTATCATCAAGATCTTTTACTCTCTTGCTCTCCGAAATATTTGTGTTTTTACATATATTTCTAGAGGCAGTAAGCCCTATACCATAAATATATGTCAAACTAATCACCAATCTCTTATTTGGTGGAATATTTACACCTGCAATCCTTGCCACAAAAACTCTCCAATTTTATAAAAAATAATTAGAATCAGAATAATATAAAAATATTCAACAAAGTCAAATCTTTTTTACAATAGATGCCACTTCAGCGACGACCTTTTGCTTTGATTGACCAGCATTCACAATATGGAACTTACCCTTCTTTTTATAATACTCAACCATAGGAAGTGTTTCTTTTCTATATTCATCTAATCTAGCAACGATAGTATCTTGATCGTCATCCAAACGCGCCAACAGCTCATGTGAACCACATTCATCACACACACCAGTCTTTGACGGTTTGTCAAAGTATTCGTTGTAAATCCTACCGCATGAAACACAATTGATTCGTCCTAAAATACGCTTTATCGCTTCATCGTTGTCAAGACTAAAGAAAATAGTACTGATATCAGCATCTATTTTTTCAATAAAATACTCCGCCTGCTCAAGAGTTCTAGGATAACCATCAAGAATACACCCATTCTTACATTCATCAGATAAAATATACTTCCTAACTATTTTATTAACCAATTCTGAAGGAACCAATTTGCCTTCATTCATATAACTTGCAAGCATCTTAGATTCGGAAGTCTCTTCTTGAACCATCTTTCTAAAAATATCACCAGTAGATATATGTGGCAACAATAGATCTTTCGAAAGGATAGAACCTTGAGTCCCCTTACCAGATCCAGGAAGACCCATTAAAATTATTATTCGCTTTATCATTTCTCTTTTAACCTCATTTTCTTCACCAGCCCTTCATACCTAGCACTAAAAAGGTGAGTTTGTACTTGTGTAAAAGTATCAAGCACGACATTAACTACAATTAAAAAGCTTGTTCCACCCAAAGCAAATGCCACAGAAAATTTATTCATTAACAACTCGGGAACTATACACACAAATGACAAATATATACTACCAATAACAGTAAGCCTAGTTAATAAATAGTCAAAATATTCGGCTGTATTTTTGCCTGGCCTTCTACCCGGTACATAAGCACCATGTTTCCTTAAATTGTTGGCAGTCTCTTCAGAATTAAATACCACAGCAGTATAAAAAAAGCTGAAAAACATTATCAACGAAATATACAGAAGAATAAACAATGGCTTTCCATGGCCTAAATACCGCGAAACCATACCCATCATCTCAGAGTCCTTCCCAGAAAAATCAGAAATAGTAGCAGGAAAGAGCAACACCGAACTCGCAAAAATCGGTGGAATTACACCAGAAGTATTAAGTTTGAGAGGCATATGCGTGGAATCTCCACCATATATCTTATTACCAACCTGCCTTTTAGGATATTGTACAAGCACCTTTCTCTGTGCACGCTCGAAAAAAATGATCGTGGTAATCATTACCAGCACTCCCGCACATATAGCCATAACAACCAGAGGCGACATCGCTCCTTTACGCGAAAGCTCAAACATACCAATGACGGCGCTTGGCAAACCAGAAACAATACCAATAAAAATTATCAAAGACGTCCCATTACCAATTCCTCTTGATGAAATTTGCTCCCCTAACCACATCAAAAATATAGTACCTACTACAAGAGTGGTGATAGTTGATATTTTAAAAATCATAGGAGCAATAATGACAACTGGACCATGTGGGGTTATCGTTGACTCCAAACCAAGCGTCACTCCATACGCTTGAAACGCAGCAAACAAAACTGTAAGATATCTCGAAAGTTGGTTGATTTTACGACGCCCAACCTCACCATCTTTTTTTAAATTCTCAAGTGGTTTGTAGGCAATTGTCATCAGTTGAATGACAATTGACGCTGTAATATACGGCATGATCGCTAGGGCAAAAATAGACATTCTTTCAAGCGAACCACCTGAGAGCATGTTAAACATACCAAGAATTCCACCCTGATTTTGCTGAGCAAAACTAGCTAATGCTATAGAGTCTATTCCAGGTATTGGAATAAAGGAGCCAAATCGACAGACAACCAAGACACTCAAGGTGAATATAATTCTGCTACTAAGCTCTCCTTTCGATTTTTGCATTATACTTAATCTAGTTTAAAATACGAATTCAAGATAAGATTTACCATAAATTCGGTTATAATATTGAAGAGGATTGGCCAGTGTTAACTACGAACTTAAATTTCTTAGCCTATATTTAATTATCTAAAACAGGAGTTTTAACCAAAACTTTACCACCAGCTTTTTCAACAACTATTTTCGCCCCTGCTGAACAGGCATCTAATTCGATCGTAAGCTTATGCTCTACTTTCTTAAGACCACCCAACAATTTAACAGGAACCATTTTGCTTTTGATATAGCCAATATTAACAAGAAGATCTTTATTAATGCTATTAGCACTGTCAATACGCTTCATTGAAATCAAAGCCTCAATATCAGCAAGACTTATCGGTGTATATTGTATAGATTTAGAGCATCTAAACCCTCTTTTTGGCAAACGCTTAATCAAAGGCATCTGCCCGCCTTCGGTTTTAATTGCAACACCAGATCTAGACTTTTGTCCTTTCTCACCTTTACCACAAGTCCGCCCAGTACCGCTACCATTACCTCTGCCAACTCTTTTTCTTAGTTTTTTAGAGCCAGGTATGTTAAATAATGTGTTTAATTTCATAACCATAATTCCTTATTATACAGTTTCTACACTTAGTAAGTGCCTAACTTTGTCAACCATTCCTCTAACTGAGGGCGTGTCTTCAAGCACTCTTGTTCTACTAAGTTTATTTAAGCCAAGACCGATCAAAGTTCTACGTTGAACATCTGGACGACCAATTGGACTACCAGTTTGAGTTACTTTAATCTGACCTTTAGTTTTTGCTTTTACTTTTTTCTCAGTCATTCCACTACTATCAATTTTAATTTAATTAAATACCAGAAGAATTTACAGATAACTCCGCAATATTCTTATCTCTTCGAGCTGCAATATCTTTTGGAGAACTAAGATTCCTTAAGGCATTAAAGGTTGCAGCAATCATAGCATTTGGACTAGATGAACCTAAAGATTTAGCTACTATATCTTCTATCCCCAAACGACCAAAAATAGACCTTAATGGTCCACCAGCAATTACCCCAGTACCAGGAGCAGCTCTCCTCAATAGCACCTTAGCTGCACCGCTTTTGCCTATCACATCATGGTGAATTGTTCTGCCCTTATATAGCGGCACAGTAATCATATTGTTTCTTGCATCTTTTGTAGCTTTAGCACGAGCTTCTGTTACTTCTTTGGCTTTACCGTTCCCATAACCGACCCTGCCATTTTCATCACCCACTATAACAATGGCTGCGAAAGAAAAGTTACGACCACCTTTAACAACTTTTGTTACTCTGTTTACGTGGACTAGATCTTCTACTACGCTATCTGTATTTTTAGACATCTGTTTTCTCTATTAAAATTGCAGTTTTTTTCTTGCTTCATCAGCAAGAGCCTTCACAACACCGTGGTACTTATGACCACCTTTATCAAAAGCAACAAGTTTTATTGACTTTTTCTCTGCACGATCAGCAAGAAGTTTACCAACTTTAATTGCAAATTCTATGTTGCAGTTTGACTTAGCCGGCTTCCTAATTTCCTTATCCAAAGTAGATGCAGCTACTAAAGTCCTTGACGTAGAATCATCTATAATTTGAGCATACACATGACGCCCAGATTTAAAAACAGATAATCTATTTCTGTCAGATACTTTTTTTAACTTTGTTCTTACTCTTTGTCTTCTTTTTATGAAGCTTTGATTAGTTGAACTCATAATATACTTATACCCCTAAAATACGAATTTAAGATAACACACCCTAAATCCAGCTATAATATTGAAGAAAATTTTATTAGTTTAGGAAACTTTATTTCATCCTAGACTAAAGTTAAAAATTAACCTTTTTTACCTTCTTTTCTCTGTACGTACTCACCTTTGCGCCTAATACCCTTACCTTTATAAGGCTCTGGTGGTCTCTGATTACGAATAATAGCAACATACTGCCCTAATTTCTGCTTATCATGAGACTCAAGAACAATTATATTTTGCTTTGGCACTTCTACTTTAATCCCCTCAGGAATTTCAATCTTAGTATTGTGACTCTTACCGAGAGTCAAATTAAGATATTTTCCTTTTACAGAAGCCCTGTAACCAACGCCATTAACTTCAAGCTCTTCGGTAAAACCAGAGGTAACACCCTTAACCATCCCGTTGATGATACTTCTTGCAGTACCCCACATAGCTCTCGCTTCTTCAGACAGTGGTTTTACAATAATAGATCCATCTATATGATCTATTGTAATCTGCCCAGCAAAAACTTTCTCAAGAACTCCTTTTGGTCCTTGAATTTTTACATTCAAACCAGAGATTTCGACTTTTACCCCTGCCGGAACTGGGATCGGTAATTTACCTACTCTTGACATTACAAAACTCTAAAATACTTTACAAATTACTTCGCCGCCTACATTCTCTTTTTTAGCCCGCCTATCAGACATAACACCATGAGATGTAGATAAAATATGAATACCCATGTTATTAAAATAACCAGGCAAATCGTTAATTGAAGAATAAATTCTTTTTCCCGGTTTAGACACTCTGTGGATCTCAGATATTGCTGGCTCACCAACACGTGAATACTTCAACGAAATATCAATCACTCTTTTTTCCACATCTTTCGTGTAACCAACGATAAAACCTTCGCTTTTTAACACATCAAGAACCGTACACTTAAGATTAGACATGGGCAAAGCTACATTAAGGAGCTTGCTCTTTTGACCATTTCTAATCCTAGTTAGCATATCCGCAATATTATCTGACATCGACATAATGATAATTTCCTAATCTTTAAATATTTGTTTCTTACCAGCTAGCTTTAATAACACCAGGAAGCATCCCTTTCGCAGCCAATTCTCTAAGTACATTACGGGACAAACCCATCTTACGATGAAAACCTCTCGGTCTCCCTGTTATCGCGCATCTATTTCTAACTCTATTTTTTGCAGAGTTTCTTGGCAAATCAGCTAGCTTTAAAACCAACTCAAACCTCTCTTCAAGCGACAGCTTCTTATCTTGTATTTTGCTAGACAAAGCTTCCCTTTTCAGTTTAAAAGATTTTACTAGCTTCTTTCTTTTCTCGTTTCTGTTTATAGATCCAATTTTTGCCATATTTTTGCGCTTTTAATTAAACTTTAGTTATAGAATGGAAGGTTAAAACCAGAAAGCAATAGTTTCGCCTCTTCATTCGTCTTAGCAGTTGTTACAATAGTAATATCCATACCTCTTATTTTATCAATTTTATCATAATTGATTTCAGGAAAAACTATCTGCTCCTTAATACCAAAAGTGATATTACCCTTTCCATCAAAACTCTTAACAGACAAACCTTTAAATTCCTTTACCCTAGGCAAAGCAACGAGAACTAACCTCTCCAAGAATTCGAACATTCTATCTCTTCTTAGCGTAACTTTACAGCCAAGCTTCATACCTTCGCGCAGCTTAAAGCTTGCAATAGACTTCTTAGCGTAAGTAGTATAAGGCTTCTGCCCTGTAATGGCGGTCATATCACTGATCGCATGATTAATAACTTTTGAATCAAGCACCGCATCACCAACACCCATATTCACCACAATTTTCGACAATTTAGGCATCTGATGTTTATTAGGATACTTAAACTCATCCTGCATTGTTTTGATTATCTGCTTACTATAAAGCTCTTTAAACCTGAGCAACATTATTTACCTTCCTTAGAAATTATCTCACCAGATTTTTTAGCAAACCTAACTTTTTTACCGCCTTCCAGAACTTTATACCCTATTTTTGTAATTTCATTCGTCTTAGGGTCAATATGACTCACATTCGATATATGAATAGGAAGTTCTTTCTGCACTATACCGCCTTCGCTTGTTTGAGTTGGCTTGGTATGTTTTTTCGCAAGATTTACACCGGAAACTATCAGCTTTTTCTCAGACGGGAATACTTTTAATACATCCCCTATCTTACCTTTACTTTTACCAGTTATTACCTTAACTTTATCGCCTTTTTTAATTTTTAGTTTGCTCATTTAAATCACCTCTTCCGCAAGAGAAATTATTTTCATAAACCCCTTTGCCCGAAGTTCTCTAGGAACTGGCCCAAAAACTCTCGTACCTATAGGTTCGTTCTGTTTATTAACAAGAACAATCGAGTTTGAATCAAACTTGATTGTGCTACCATCAGGCCTTCTCACACCTTTTTTAGTTCTTACAATAAGACCTCTGTGCACCTCACCTTTCTTAACTTTGCCGCCAGGAGATGCTGATTTTATTGATACTACAATAACATCACCACAACCAGATATCATACGAGCAGAGCCCCCAAGGACTTTAATACACATCACTTTTTTCGCACCTGAGTTATCTGCAACATCAAGCATACTCTGCATCTGAATCATAATTCAAAACTTCCAATTCATATAACATTAAACAAAGGACAAAATACAGAAACCGCCCCAAAAAGTCAACGACTTATATCAAATGCTAGGTTAATTGTACAAATGAATTTTGAGAGGCGATGGTGCGCAGCCTATATCTTATAGGTGAGCATCAGATCCATGAAAAATTCATTTGTACGGTTAATCCAGGCGTTTGATATTATTCGCCCATTACCACCCAAGACTTAGTCTTAGAAATAGGTCTACATTCTTCGATTCTTACTTTATCACCAACCTTGCACACATTATTTTCATCATGCGCTGCATATTTAGTAGATCTTCTTACGGTTTTTTTATACAAAGGATGTCTAAAAGTTCTTTCAACCTTTACTGAAACCGTTTTATCGTTTGTTGCACTTTCAACTGTGCCTTGTAAAATTCTTTTAGGCATCTATTTCGAGCCCCCGGCTTTTCTTTTTGTTAACTCAGTGTTTACCCTAGCTATGTCTTTTCTTACCATAGAAAACCTCGTTGTATTAGTCAACTCTCCTAGAGTTTTTTGAAACCTCAAATTAAAAAGTTCTTTTTTTAGAAAAATAACTTTTTCTCTTAATTTTTCAACGCTTAAACCAGAAAGTGCCTTTGATGTAAATTCTTTATCACTCATATCTTTGTACTATTTTTGTTCTAACCGGTAACTTTGCAGCAGCAAGCTCTAAAGCTATTCTCGCCACATCCTCATTTACTCCATCAATTTCAAACATAATTCTTCCAGGCGATACCCTTACAGCAAAATATTCAGGAGAGCCTTTACCTTTACCCATACGGACTTCATTCGGCTTCTTAGAAACCGGCAGATCTGGGAAAATTCTGATAAAAAACTTGCCCTGCCTTTTCATATGCCTTACCGCAGCACGACGAGCAGCCTCTATTTGCCTTGCTGTAACACGCAATCCATCTAGTGACTTCAATCCGAACATACCAGAATTAAGCATAGTTCCGCTCTTCGCTTTCGGAGCGACCCTTCCTTTATGAGCTTTTCTAAATTTTTGCCTTTTTGGAGCTAGCATTTTAATCTTCCAATCTAATATTAATAATTATCTTCTAGGCTGCTGACTATATTCGCCTTTATATACCCATACTTTGACGCCTATAATACCATATGTAGTCAAGGCCTCAGCTGTACCATAATCAATATCCGCACGCAGCGTATGCAGCGGAACTCTTCCCTCTCTATACCACTCCGTTCTTGCAATCTCTGCACCACCTAAACGACCAGAAACCGCAACTTTAATACCCTTACCACCCTGCTTAAAACAGTTTTGAATTGCCATTTTCATTGCTTTTCTAAACGACACACGGCTTTCCAACTGCTGAGCAATGGTTTGTGCAGCAATATTTGAATCAATTCCAGGCTTTTTAATTTCGTGGATATTAATAAAAACCTCAGCCGATGTAATCTTTTGCACCTCACACTTGAGTTTTTCAATGTCAGCACCACTCTTCCCTATAATCATACCAGGTTTTTTAGCATGTATATTAACTACAATACTATTACTAGGTCTTTGAATTATCACCCTACTTACCTGAGCAAGCTTATATTTTTTAGTAATTAGCGATCTGACTTTTAAATCTTGCAACAATTTCTCAGCGTAATCTTTCTCTGCATAAAGCACAGATTCCCACCCCTTAAATAATGTTGGCCCTACTCTAAAACCATGGGGATTTACTTTTTGTCCCATATTATTTCTCCTCTTTTTCGGATACTGTTATATACAAGTTACTAAAAGGCTTAATAATCTTAGCCCCTCTGCCCCTCGCTCTAGCTCTAAATCTTTTCATCACTATAGAGTTACCAACAGTAGCTGAACTTACAAAAAGATTATCAATATCAAGCCCCATATTATTTTCAGCGTTGGCAATAGCAGACTGTAAACATTTTTTTACATCAATAGCTATACGCTTTGGCGAAAATGTAAGCTGCACCAACGCATCTGAAACTTTCATATTCCTGATCACCGCTGCGACTAAGTTCAATTTTTGAGAACTAGTTCTTAAACGTATAATCGAAGCCCTTGCTGATAAATTACTCATTATTTTCTTTGCACCTATTTTCTTTTCGCTTTTTTATCCGCACCATGCCCATGGTAAGTACGAGTTGGAGAAAACGCACCAAGCTTTTGACCAACCATTTCTTCTGTAGCCGTAACTGGTATGAATTTATTACCATTATGTACAGCAAACGTAAAACCAACAAACATTGGTAAAATTGTTGACCTTCTCGACCAAGTTTTGATAATTTCTTTATTACCTGCGTCCATTAATTTTTGTACTTTTTTTAATAAGTACCCATCAACAAAAGGACCTTTCCATACCGAACGTGCCATATCTCATTCACCTATTTTTTTGTTCTTCTTTTCAATATAAACTTAGATGTAAGCTTATTTTTACGAGTCTTTTTACCTTTAGTCGGCTTACCCCACGGAGTAACCGGATGACGACCGCCTGAAGTCTTACCTTCACCACCACCATGCGGGTGATCGACGGGATTCATTGCAACACCTCTAACATGAGGACGCTTGCCAAGCCATCTATTTCTTCCAGCCTTACCAACAATCGTATTCTTCTTATCTGCGTTAGATAACGTACCGATAGTTGCCATACAACTAAGCAGAACAATTCTAAGCTCACCAGAAGCCAATTTTAGCTGAGCATAACCAGAATCTTTTCCAACAAGACTTACTGAAGTTCCAGCAGACCTTGCAATTTGCCCACCTTTCCCAGGTTTCATCTCAACATTATGCACAATAGTACCAACTGGAATATTCTTCAGAGGAAGACAGTTTCCAATTTTTATATCCACATCACCATTACCAGAGACTATTTTATCGCCTTGCTTTAACTTAGCCGGAGCCAAAATATAAGACAATTCTCCATCCTCATATTTGATCAGCGCTATATAAGCCGTTCTGTTTGGATCATATTCAATACGCTCAATGGTCGCGATACTATCAAACTTATTTCTCTTAAAGTCAATAAGTCTATATAGTTTTTTGTGACCACCACCTATATGACGAGAAGTCATTCTTCCACGATTATTTCTACCGCCGGTCTTAGAAATACCTTCTGTCAATTGCTTGTGCGGACCACCTTTCCATAAATCGCTCCTATCAACTCTAACTAAACCTCTTTGCGACGGCGTGGTCGGATTATACTTCTTTAAGGCCATTATTTAACACCTCCAGCTAAATCTATGGTGTGATCTTTTTCTAAAGTAACAATTGCTTTCTTTACGTCAGACCTACGACCAATAATACCTCTAAACCTCTTAACTTTACCTTTTTGATTCAGAACATTCACAGCTTTTACTTTAACCCCAAATATCTCTTCGATAGCTTTTTTTATCGAAATCTTATTGCTACTTGGAGAAACTTCAAATACGTACTTACCCTGCTCACCGAGAATCGTTGATTTTTCAGTGATTATAGGTTTCCTTATCAAATCATACTTAATCTTAGTCGTCATTACTTCAACCTCTCTTCTAGAAGCGGTAGCGCATCTTTAGATATCAACACATGGTCACTTCTTATAATGTCATAAACATTCGCACCAATCACTGGTACTACACAGGTATTAATTGCCGAAGCTGCAGATAGTTTTAAGTTTTTTGGAGCAACAGTTGCTCCATCAATTACAAAAAATCTACCGCCACCAAAATTAGCAAGCGCCTTAACTAACTCAGCAGTTTTCGGCTGCTTCATCTCAACAGAATCAACAAAATGGAGCGCACCTGCCGCTAATTTTATCGAAAGCGCGTGCCTCAAACCCAGCTTCCTGACTTTCTTTTGCAAACTAGTCTCATGAGACCTTACCTGAGGACCATGGGCTACACCACCACCACGACGCTGAACACCTCGAGCATTACCCTGCCTTGCGTTACCAGTTCCTTTTTGCTTAAACGGCTTTTTGTTTGAACCGGAAACTTCACCCACTGTTTTAACAGAATGAGTTCCACTTCTCGCTTTAGCCCTTTGCCAATCGATAACTCTCTTAACGATATCTTCTCTTGCTTCCAGTCCAAAAATAGCTTCGCTTAACGACACTTCGCCAACAACTTTATTTTTTAGACTTACCAAATCAGCTTTCATAAATTTTTACCTAATTTCACTCAATCCAATATCTAAAACTATGCAGAAACCGCTTTCTTAACAGCATCTTTGATCGATACATACTTACCCTTCGACCCAGGCACATTTCCAGAAACAATAATTATTCCTTTTTCATCATCAATTTCTACAATTCGTAAGTTTTGAATGGTCACGTTCTCGTCACCCATATGACCAGCCATCTTCTTACCTTTGAACACCTTACCGGGATCCTGACACTGCCCAGTCGAACCATGAGAACGATGGGAGACAGAAACACCATGCGAAGCTTCTAAACCTCTAAAATTATGTCTTTTCATAACTCCAGCGAACCCTTTACCAATTGACCTACCCGTGACATCGACAAATTGACCAATCTTAAAGTGACTTGGTTTCATCTCACAACCAATATCAAGCAAGTTGTCTTTGGAAACCCTAAATTCTTTTAACAAAGCCCTTGGTTCAACTTTTGCATCAGCAAAAACTTTTCTCATTGGCTTAGAAACCTTCGAAGGCTTCTTCAAAGTAGAACCCAAAACAACAGCATTGTATCCATCCCTAGAATCAGTTTTTTGACCGACTACTTGACAATCCTCAAGCTGTAAAAATGTAAGTGTAATTCTTTCACCTTGCTCGGTGAACATTGAGCTCATGCCCAATTTTTTTGCGACCAAACCTGTTCTCATCTTTAAACACCTACCAATTTAATTTCAACATCAACACCAGCTGGTAAGTCAACTTTCCTTAAAGCTTCAACAGTTTGCGGAGTAGGATAATTAATAATCACTAATCTTTTTTGAGTTCTAATCTCAAATTGCTCTCTAGACTTCTTATCAATGTGAGGACCCCTTATAACCGTAAACCTTTCAATATGTCTTGGAAGAGGGATTGGACCACTAACATCCGCACCAGTACGCTTTACCGCACTAACAATCTCACCCGTCGCATGCTCAAGCGAGCGATGATCAAAAGACTTTAGTTTGATTTTTATTCTCTGATTATTCATAGTAACCTTTATTTAAAACAGCCCAAGTATAAGCCTCAAAAAGAGACACCAACTCTAAATACTCAGCGACCAGGAAACCCAGGTCGCCTAGATATTTACTTCAGGATTTTTGACACAACACCAGCGCCAACAGTTCTACCACCTTCACGAATCGCAAAACGCAGACCTTCATCCATAGCAACAGGAGAAATCATCTTAACAACAATTTTTGTATTATCACCAGGCATCACCATTTCTTTGCCCGCTGGCAATTCAATTTCACCAGTAACGTCAGTAGTTCTGAAATAGAACTGAGGACGATAATTCTTAAAGAACGGTGTATGACGACCACCTTCCTCTTTATTGAGAACATAGATTTCAGCTTCGAACTCAGTGTGAGGGGTAATTGAACCAGGCTTAGCTAAAACCTGACCTCTATACACGTCTTCTCTTTTTGTACCACGAAGAAGAACACCGACATTATCTCCAGCTTGACCAGAATCTAGAAGTTTTCTAAACATCTCAACGCCAGTACAGATTGTTTTGACAGTATCTTTAATACCAACGATTTCAATCTCTTCACCGACTTTAACTACACCTTGCTCAATCCTACCAGTAACAACAGTTCCACGACCTGAAATTGAGAACACATCTTCTATTGGCATTAAGAACGGCTTATCAAGCTCACGCACTGGCTGCGGGATATAAGAATCAACCGCATCCATAAGCTCTTCAATACATTTGTCATCAGTACCGTTAAGAACATTAAGCGCAGAACCTTTAATAACAGGAATCTCATCACCTGGGTATTCATAAAGAGAAAGAAGCTCTCTTACTTCCATTTCTACTAATTCCAAAAGCTCTGGATCATCTACTTGATCAACTTTGTTCAAAAATACAACAAGCGAAGGTACACCAACCTGACGAGCTAAAAGAATATGCTCTCTGGTTTGTGGCATTGGACCATCAGCAGCCGAAACAACAAGTATTGCTCCATCCATTTGAGCAGCACCAGTGATCATATTTTTTACATAATCAGCGTGACCAGGACAGTCAACGTGAGCATAATGCCTCTTGTCTGTTTCGTATTCGACGTGAGCTGTTGAAATCGTAATACCCCTTGCTTTTTCTTCCGGAGCACCATCTATCTCATCATATTTCGATTCTTTCGCCTGGCCTTTTTTTGCCAGAACTTTAGTAATCGCCGCTGTAAGAGAAGTTTTACCATGATCAACGTGACCAATAGTTCCTATGTTACAGTGCGGCTTATTCCGCTCAAACTTTGCCTTTGCCATAAGTTTTCTCCTAAAATATATAAAAGTTCAACAACTAAAAACTACTTAACTTACTTTAACATCATCGCTCAAATATCCACAGCTATTATTTAAGCTTATGGAGCGGGTGATGGGAATCGAACCCACGCAGCCAGCTTGGAAGGCTGGGGCTCTACCATTGAGCTACACCCGCAATACTCACCTAAACCACACATTTAAGTAGTGGTGGAGGGAGAAGGATTTGAACCTTCGAACGCATACGCGGGCAGATTTACAGTCTGCTGCCATTGACCACTCGGCCACCCCTCCTGATAAACCTACAGCAAAATAAACCACTCGAGCACTAAACGCAAGTACTAATTCACAAAGCGTCAATCTCAAGCTTTTTTATACCCTTCAGGGCGGTATATCGAAAATGTTTAGTTGTAAGTTTCTATAATAAATAGTAGTTTATGTCAAGAACATTTTTGAGTAAAAGCTTAGGTATTATGCGTATTAAGAATAAAACGAACGTTTCAAATAGATCAGAGTACTATATGTACGGTACTCATGCCGTTTTAGCAGCAGCAAAAAATAGTAATCGCGAAGTTAAAAAAATATTTTGTCTTCCAAGATTTGCAGATGAGTTTAAAAACAAACTAAGAAATCATGACATAGAAATAGTGCAAAATGATTTTATCATAAAGAAAATTGGTAAAGATCAACCCCACCAAGGCGTAATCGCTCTTGTTAATAGTGTTTTTAAAAATAGCATAGATGAATTGAAGTTTTCTCCTACTAAAGATAGGGTTGTTATATTAGATCAAATATCTGATCCTCAAAATATTGGAGCAATTATTAGAAGTGCAGCAGCTTTTAACATAGACAAAATAATATTGCCTAAGGATAATGCGCCAGACGAGAACGCCTCAATTGCGAAAGCAGCATCTGGATGTCTAGAACTAGTTCAAATAGCAAAAGTAACTAACATTAAGCAGACAATCGAAGCACTAAAAAATAAAGGATTCTGGATCGCTGGACTTGATTCAAAAGGTCAGAACAATTTAAGAGAAATAGTAGATATTGATAAGGTTGCCATAATTATAGGCTCAGAAGGCAAAGGGATGCGCAAACTTACTTCTGAATCGTGTGATTTTCTTATAAAAATACCAATTTCAGAACAGGTGGAAAGCTTAAACGCCTCTAACGCAGCTAGTATAATTTTTCATTTGTTACATCTTCACCATATTTAAAATAGATAACTATGCCTGCGCGCTCTAAAAACAACTCACGATAAAAAAAGTGTTGCTAATTCATTCCCAGACGATCTTTTTATTTATTTTACAACAATAGCTGCTACATAATGATATATACAAATTTTAGCAACATAATGTAACCCGAGTGTGTTTGGTTAATGATGATCAAAATTAGCGATCTAATTAATAAGTTTAAAAAAACCGAAACGAGCGAAGCAACTACACCGACCAACGGTGTTGCAGCGCATCAAGAGGTAAAGCCACTAAGAAACTGGTACGAAGAACGTTACGACAACATAACAGTTCAAAGGAATTTATTGTTTTTGTTACTATTAATATTGCTTTGTTTATCAATAATATCAATTGGCGTAGTAGCTTACGTAATAAATACAAAAAGATTTGATCCATTTGTTATACAAATTGATGACACAACAGGAATAGCAAAAGTTGTAAATCCACTCTCATCTAGTATATTAAGTGGTAACGAAGCTCTTGCTCAGTATTTTATCAAAAAGTATATCATCGCAAGAGAAACATACAATCCAGTCGATTTTAGCACAGAAGCAAAACGAATAGTCAGATTGCTTTCCTCAAATTCAATTTATTGGGACTATCGTGGATACTTAAAGAATGAGGCGGTTGATCCTACCATTAAGTACGGCCAAAAAAATACAACATATTTGGTGGTCAAATCATGGTCTAAGTTAGCTGACAAAAAATATATTATGCGATTCTCAATAAACGAAACTGCAGGAGCGATGAAGGTTTTTAATAAAATAGCAGTGGTTGAGTTTCAGTATTTGCCAATGGAATTGACGGAAAGTGACAAAGATGTCAATCCAGTAGGTTTTCAAGTAACCGGATATAGGATGGACGATGATAGTAGTTAGAATATTTTTAACCATATTGTTAATTTTTGCTTGTTCAAATAAAATTGTTTTGGGAGATGATACTTCTTTAACAACTGATAGCAGAATAAAAACATATTTTTATAGCCAAAATGAAGTGTATCTTCTTGTTCTCCATTATGGATTTCAATCCCATATTGAATTTGGCAAAGGTGAAACTATTGAAACAATTACTTTAGGTGATTCTTACGCATGGAAGATAACACCTTTAGGCAATAGATTGTTCATAAAACCTATGGAGCGTGATATTAGGACAAATATGACGATTATCACAGACAAGAGAACATACCAATTTGATATTGTTGCTAAAGAACTTGAAGATGGTGACGAAAGAGATTTAGTATATGTCATTAGGTTTCAATACCCTAAAAAATCTAGGTAATTTATGTCAAAAGACACCATACCAGGGCAAATTGATGGTGGTAACAATCCGTTGCCTGAGGTTGATCAAGAACTATCACAAGTTGCTAGCAATCCCAAACAAAGTATCCTAATACTGGTTGGAGTTATTGCCGTTTTTGCTTATTTGTTTTTTAACTTATTTATTAACTCATCTGATGTAGACAAAAATAAAGATAATACCCCAATACCAGATGAGGTAGCAAAGCCAATTCAAGTAGCAGCTGACAGCGATATCCCGTCAATTCCGACGTTACCTGCTCCACCGAGATTGGAAGATCCAACACCTCCGCCTCCGCCTCCATCGGATGCTGAAGCTCTACCAATGGCGGAAGAAATACTTCCTTCTTTACCAGGTGCCAGCTCGGAGGTATTACCAACACCAGAAGTAACATCCACTCCTACTCTTCCCTTTGGTAAAGTACGAGATGAGGATGCGCAAAAAAGATTAGAAGCAAAACGAAAATCTGCACTTGTTTTAGTCGCTGGAACGCCTCCAGCCAAATCTGCTGAACAAATTCAACAAGAAGCTGACTTTAGTTATCGTGGGGATATGAACCTTGTTTTGGGGCGTGGTAAAATCATTGATGCAATTATTGAAACAGCCCTTAACACCGATCTTGGTGGAGAAATACGGGCAGTCATTACCAAAGATATATATTCTGAGTGGGGTAAAAATATTTTACTACCGAAAGGATCTAGGGTATTTGGTAATTATGCTGTAGGGATCGAAGGCTCATATGGACGTATTTCGATTGAATGGACAAGAGTAGATCTCACCACTGGCTATACTCTTAACTTGAGCGGCGCAGGAGTAGATAACGTAGGAAGAAAAGGCAACCAAGGTAGGGTAGATAATAAATTTAGGGAGAGATTTTCCAACGCTGTTTTAAGATCTGCATTCAATGTTGTTTTAGCAAAAACTCTTGATTCACTTGTTAAACCGCAAATAAATTCTCAAGCTGCTGCCAACCGAAATCTTACTGCAACTAATGTAAAGAATATAGCAAATGGTATTTTCACACAACCTACCACAGCTATACTTACTGACGGTCAAAAAAGAGTACAAATTTGCGCAGCTGTACTCTCTGCTATAGAGGATAAGACTTCGGCAACATTTACACAAGTTAATACAGCTTGTAATACTTTGGCAGCTGATGCGACGGCTACTGATACAGCAAAACTTACTTCACTGATGAGTGCTATTAATGCTTCCTCTGATGGGTTAATAGTAAATACAACTGCTAATGTTGAACAAAGTAAAGCTCAGGAGTCTACCAAACAAGCATTTACAGATATTTCTGATACAGTGAAAAAAATGCTTGAAGAGCAGGAATTTAAACCAACGATAACTTTAGATCAAGGAACCCTTGTAAGGATTTACGTGAATAAAGATTATAAATTTCCAAAAGTTGCTCTTGGCAAATCGAGGTCAATAAAATGAGTTTTGCTGCACTAGAGACCTATCTTCTACCGTTTAAAAATATCTTCGCTGAAGAAGGTGTTAACGAGCTTATGATTAATAAACCTGGTGAAGCCTGGGTTGAGAAAAAAGGAGACCAACGCTTAGAGCTAATACCCGAAGTTGACATTGATCACTTGCTTGGTTTGGGGAGATTGGTTGCTCAATCTACAGATCAGAAAATTTCTGAAGAAAATCCACTACTTTCTGCAACACTCCCTAACGGCTACCGTATTCAGATAGTGTTCCCGCCTGCTGTTGAACCTAATTTAGCAGCTTTTGCAATACGTAAAGGTTCAACGATGCACCTTTCTCTTGACGCGTACGCAAAAATGGGAGCATTCGATAATACTTCTACGACCGAGATGGTTGATGAAAATAACGCAATATTATGTAATTACTTAAAAGAAAAGCAAATAAAGGAATTTATCAGGCATGCTGTGCTTTGTAAAAAAAACATAGTAATTAGCGGTGGTACATCAACTGGAAAAACTACTTTTACTAATGCTGCACTTGGAGAAATCCCTACTCATGAACGATTAATTACAGTTGAAGATGCAAGGGAAGTCCAGTTACACAACCATCCAAACAAAGTTCATCTATTAGCATCTAAGGGAGGTCAAGGTAGAGCCAAAGTAACAACCCAAGATCTAATTGAAGCTTGTCTACGTTTGCGCCCAGATAGAATAATAGTCGGTGAACTTCGAGGAGCCGAAGCTTTTAGCTTCTTAAGAGCAATTAATACTGGCCACCCTGGTTCTATATCAACATTACACGCAGATGCTCCTTCCATGGCTTTAGAGCAACTAAAATTGATGGTTATGCAAGCTGGACTTGGAATGCCTCCAGACGAAATTAAGAAATATATTTTAGCCGTTGTTGATATAGTCGTTCAGCTAAAACGCGGTAGTGGTGGCAAACGTTATGTTTCCGAGATATATTTCAAAGGAATGAGAGGTGAAGACAGTGTTCAATAATATTCTAAAAAAAGCTAGAACAATTTTTGGTCATTTGGTGATCCATCCATTTGTGTTAATTTGCACTTTATGGGCAAGCGGTCTTATTATATCTTTTATTACTAATGAATTTAGAACAATTGGTTTGGATTTAAACGCAGTTGCAATAGCTTATAAATGGGCATCTTGGCTTTTAAATTCGTGGACCAAACTAGATTATGCTTCCTATGGTTACATAAAAATAAAACTTGTTTTAGCTTTAATCGTTCCTCCGTCATTTGTCGCTTTGTTTTATGTCAAGAATTTCAACAGAATAAAAACCCTTGAATTTTTCCTACCAAAAGAAGCTGTGTATGGTTCAGCACAATGGGCCACTCAGTCAGATATAGAGAGAGCTAGTTTAAGAGCGGCACATGGAATGCTTCTTGGGAAAGATAGTATTGGCTATTTTTGTGCAGACGGTTTTCAGCACGCTTTACTATTTGCTCCTACGGGATCAGGTAAAGGGGTCGGCTTCGTAATTCCAAATTTACTCTTTTGGGAGCATTCTGTAATTGTGCATGATATAAAACTTGAAAATCACTTGTTAACCAGTGGATGGAGGTCTCAAAGTGGGCAAGAGGTTTACGTATGGGAACCATCAAATCCGGACGGAATTACTAATTGCTACAACCCAATCGACTGGGTAAGTAGCAAACCTGGGCAGATGGTAGATGACGTGCAAAAAATTGCTAATCTGATCCTACCAAAGCAAGAGTTTTGGGAAAATGAAGCAAGAAGCTTATTTTTAGGAGTAGTGCTTTACCTTATTGCTGATGAGACTAAGGTCAAATCATTTGGTGAAGTTGTAAGAACTATGCGTAGTGATGACGTGGTATATAACCTTGCTGTAGCTTTAGATACACTAGGTGAGATTATGCATCCCGTTGCTTATATGAATATTGCCGCATTCTTACAAAAAGCTGATAAAGAACGTTCTGGTGTTATTTCAACTATGAACTCTTCGCTTGAACTATGGGCAAATCCATTGATTGATGCTGCAACAGCTTCTTCAGATTTCAATGTCATGGAATTTAAAAAGAAAAAAACCACTGTATTTGTTGGCTTGACTCCAGATAATATTCAAAGATTGCAGAAATTAATGCAAATCTTTTATCAACAAGCCAGTGAGTTCTTAAGCCGTAAAATGCCAAATATAAAAGAAGAACCATATGGTGTAATGTTCTTACTAGATGAATTTCCAACACTTGGAAAAATGGATCAAATAAAAGCTGGCATCGCTTATTTCAGGGGGTATAGAGTCCGCTTATTCTTAATTATTCAGGATACTCAGCAGCTCAAAGGAGCTTATGAGGAAGCAGGAATGAACTCGTTCTTATCAAACTCAACATTCCGTATTACTTTTGCAGCCAATAACTACGAAACTGCAAACCTTATTTCACAATTATGTGGTAATAAGACTGTGGAGCAAACTTCCTTTAACAAGCCATTATTCTTTGACTTGAACGTTTCAACAAGAACTCAGAATGTTTCAAACGTGTCACGAGCATTATTACTTCCTCAAGAAGTTATTCAATTAGATCGTGATGACCAGATCGTATTAATTGAATCCTTCCCTCCAATTCGATCACAGAAAATTAAATATTTTGAAGATAAGTTCTTTACAAAAAGACTTTTACCCCCTACATTTATACCAACACAAACGCCTTTTGATCCAAAAAGTGAGAAAGCAAGCGAAGCTAAACAAGCTGAAGAATCAGTTTGAGAAATATAAAATCTCAATGGTTTTGCTAGTCTTTTGGGAGCCAAAATTAAAATAAAAATAGGATTTTAACTGGCGAGTGAACTCAAGTTTTTGCTTACAATTGGGGATATAAACCATTATAAGGTCCTTTTGTATGCTAATTGAGGTATTTAATATATAGCAAAGAGAGTTGAATTGTAATATGTTAATTTTCAAAGTGAAGTTCGCGGAGCCTATGTTTTATAGGTGAGCAAATGCAAGTCTTGTAAAATTGGCGTATTACAATTCAACCGTCAAAGCTATAATTGTGGCAGGGGGAACTTAGTCCTTCCTAGCTTAAAAATAAAAAAAAGAAATACACATGCGCCGCGCAATAATGGATATTGGCTACAATGCCATAAGAGCCGTTGTTTATGAAGACAACACACTTGGTGCTCCTGAAATATTTAATAATAAATTTAAGAACGACATTCTTAGCCTGCTATCAAATGAGTCGTTTGATGTAAAACATCAATCATATCTTTCTATTCAATATCTCTTACATGTATTCAAAAGGCTAGAAGTTACGGATATTAATTGTGTTGCCACAGCTGTACTTAGGGATCACCCTAGAGCCAATGACTTTATCTCATTCATAAAAAATAAATATCATTTTGATATTAGAGTGATAACAGGTGAAGAAGAAGCAAAACTAACTGCTCAAGGTTTAATCAGTGGCATACGTGATAGCGTAGGCATTGCAGCTGACCTTGGCGGTGGCAGCCTAGAATTAGTTGAAGTAAAAAACGGCTGCATTGGAAAACTTGAATCACTTGAGCTTGGAACTAAAATCATTACCGCAAGAAATATTACTAATAAAAGTGAAATAATCAAAATAATTTTGGAAACATTTGGCAACCAAACTTATAAAAATCTTTACCTCATCGGCGGCGCTCTTAGATTTATCGGCAGGTTATACATTGATTTTACCGAATACCCTATAAAGAATCTGCATAACCTTGAGATACTATCAGATGAATTTTCGACTTATCTAGCAAAATTAAGATCATCTTCAAATAATACGAAAAGCAAACTCGGTAAGCGAAAAATCAATAGCAACGCATTATTGGTAGCTGAAGCAATGATCGAAGTCTTTAAACCAGAAAAAATCATTGTTTCTACCTACGGGCTTAAAGAAGGGGTGCGGGTAGAACTATTAAATGATGATGACAAACATAAAGACATCGTCGAAGAGAAAGTAAAATATACTTGCAACTATGACGTTACTAAAACTGATTTTAACAGTTATCATGATATTCTAGAGTCTATAGCAGGGAAAAGTGACATTAGCATGACTATCCTAAAATTTGCTATAATGCTTATGAGTTTAAAACGCAAATTTGACAATACACTTCCACCAATTGCGCTTACTGAATTTATACTGTCTTCAGAAATTCCATTTAAACATCAAGTTCGATTAATGCTCGCTCTAGTTCTTGCTTATGCTTCTAATTATAAACCAGATAACGAACTCGTTAGAATTTCTAAAAAACTTCTTACTAAAGAAGATTATGCAAGAAGTCAAATTATCGGACATTTCCTACAAATAGCCGAAGAAATTGATGGTCCTAGTTTCAGGTCACCCTCTTTTTCTATTAAATCAAAAAATTACTACCTTGAAATCGATAGTAAAGAAATTTTACCACGCCCTACTTTTGAAAAGGTCTGTAGTCGCCTTAAATCTATTGCTTATGCAAAAAAAATATACTCTAATTAATACCAGTTCGAAATTAACGATACAAATGAATTTTACAAGACTCTTCGGTGCTCACGTACAAGTGTACGCTGCGCACGCCTCGCTTTGAAATTCATTAGTCTCATTTAATTTGGAACTGGTATGTATCAAGTAGTCTCGAAATTAAATTAAAAGATAAGTTATGCTAAGAAACACTGAAAGTTCGTATGGGTTGATTGCTAGAATTCTGCACTGGGTGATCTCTTTTTCAATTATTGGATTGATCTGTGTTGGTTTTTTTATGAGTTCTATGGAATCATCCCCAGAGAAATTTGAATTATATGGAATGCATAAAGCCTTTGGGGTAACTGTATTATCCCTCATAGTTTTAAGAATTATCTGGAGGCTCTGTAATAAGACAGTACTACCGCCTTCTGATCTTCCCCAAATGATAAGACTTGCAGCTAAATCTGGACATTTCCTGCTGTACGTTTTCATGCTCATAATGCCAATTAGTGGTATTATGATGTCTAGATTTGGCGGGCATGATATACCGGTATTTGGCTTATTTATAATTCCTGCATTTGAAAAAAATGGAGAATTGGCAACTATTTTTCATACAATCCACGTAACGGCTATCTGGGGGTTTATAGCAGTTATAATAATGCATATAGGAGCAGCTTTTTATCACCACTTTATAAGAAAAGATAATGTTTTAATGCGCATGATAAAACAATCATAGCAAAAGCGCTCTTGCAAATTAGTAAGGTGTATGGAAATCTGGATTTACGACTATTAGGAATTCATAGGAGAAGATTTAAACAATATCGAATGAGAACTTGTAATACATTATCCAACGAAATGAGTACCCCAGATACTTTGAAAACCTTGAAGAGTTACTAATATAGGTAGTAATAATACAGGTCCTTACCTTATTTTGATCCTTTGAATGACAGTTCTCTTGCCTATTCTATTAAAGAATTAAAAGAGTCAAGACCAAGTATAACTATAGCAGAAACAGCTTCATTATACCATTTCCAATTTAAAATAAGACATATGAATTTTAGAGCGAGCTTGCGCAGCATTCTTAACGTTACGCACAAGTGATACTCGCGAAATTCGTTTGTATCGTTTAAATGGGAAATGGTATTAATCACTAATTGTATAATATTATTGCCGACGAATTAATATTTAAGTATACTAAATACAGCTTTACTTTTACTAGTAAAACAACGTAATAATGGATTATTTAGTTATGAGAATATCTACAAAAGGACAAGTTACTATTCCTCTTGAAATAAGAAATAGCTTAGGCTTATTACCGCATACAGAAGTATTCATGAGAGCAAAAGGTAATCAAGTTATTTTAGAAAAAAAGACTGGTACTTCAGCTCGAGGAAAATATGTTATCGATCGCATGAGAGGTAAAGCTAGCGTAAAAATGTCTACCGAAGAAATCATGAAAATTACTAGGTCATGATATTAGTTGATAGTAATATTATCTTAGATATTCTAACAGAAGACCCTAATTGGTACGACTGGTCTGCTTCAACACTTGAAACTCTGGCTGAAGATCACAAGTTAATTATCAATGATATTATTTACTCAGAGATTTCAATTAGCTTTCGTTATATTGAAGAGCTAGAAGAGACTTTAACCGATAATCTTATTATTCAGCCTATTCCTAAAGAAGCTTTGTTTTTAGCAGGAAAGGTTTTCGTTAAATATAAAAATGCTGGAGGAATGAAACAATCAACATTACCTGACTTTTTCATTGGAGCTCACGCTTCAATATTAGGAATACCTTTATTAACTAGAGATAAAAAAGGATATAAGAATAATTTTCCAAACCTGGAAATTATTTGCCCCTAAGTTTTGCAACAGTGCCCGCGAAACTACAAAATTATCTAGAAATCGATTGATCTTTATTTTGATCTTTAACCCTTGTTTTAATAACTGCCTGAACAATAGTAGCTTCTCGATTAACATTATGCTGATACTTAGCTCCATTTTTGCTTAAGGTCTGGCCAGCATCCTCAACTTTTTGCTGATCTTGACTCGAAAAACGATTCATCACTTGTTCAGTTATATTTGTTAAAAATGCCCACGAAAGTTCTATTTTTTCTTGAAGAGTTAGGCTTTTATCTTCATCTTCTTTATGCCTATTTTGATTGTACACCTCCTGGGCATGTTGATCTGCAGGAGATAAATGTGCAATTTTTTTACCGCCAGCACGCATTCTTTTTATAAGAATAAACGCAACCACAGCACATACTACAAGAAGAATAATATTGAAACTAGAAGACATAAGCAGGTGAACCTTTTTGTATTTGAGGTTGATTCTACCACTAGTAACTTTGCTGATCTATAAAAAAAGCAAACACTTAATAATGATAGGAAATTATTGTGATTGAGATACTTCTAGTACCAAATACTCAGACCAAGCAAAACGTTGATTATTCCTGGGGTATTACATGCTCATATTCATAACTCTATCAAAGGCTTCAAGAAATTTATCACGGACTTTAACCGTACTATCCATAATATTTTTAGCTTCAGTTGTAGCTGTTAATAAATCAATTAGCGACGCCTGACCAACAAGAGATTTTCTGGCGACATTCTCTTGCCTTGACACAGCAGACCGCAAAGCATTAGTGGCACTACCAATAACTCCACTAACGTTTCCACTACTTGCAGCAGCGTAAGAATTTACTCCTGAACTTCTTGCCCCTTGAATATGGCTTAGAATTTGCGCAGGAGTCATTTTTGCAAAACTATTAAACTGATTATCCACCATTTGGTGGAAGCTAGCAGCCCTATTGGTTGATGCTTCTGTAAACTCAACTTTTGGTCGCTCTTGAATCTGCGAATAACTTTGCTGTGCTAATAATCCAATACTATCAACTGCCATATAACTACCTGCCTATCGCTTCTACTGTCTTTTGCATTAAAGAATTACTTACCTCTATAACGCTTAAATTTGCTTCATAGCTACGCTGAGCCTCACTGGCATCGGCACGCTCGATTTCTCTTGTAACATTAGGGTATTTCACTAAACCTTCAGCATTTGCTGCCGGATGGTATGGATCATACTTAACAATAAATTCCGAGTTATCTACATCCACTTTTTTCGTTCTTATCACGTTAGTTCGAAGTTTTTTGTCATATTTGTTTTCAGGAAAAATAACTTTACGTCGATAAGCATCCGCGCCGGGCGTAGCACCGGTGGAATCTTGATTAGCTAAATTCTCTGCAGCTATCTTAAGCCTTTCTGCCTGAAATTTACTGCCATGGGCTGCAATTTCTACTGCCTGCTTTAAACTATCGGCAAAACTCTGCATAGCACCAGATAATGCTGCCATAAAAACTAATATTAGTAAAAAATATCTTTTCATAATTTGTATATTACTTACTTAATACCGATGAAAACAAAGAGTTCGTAGTCGCATAACCTTTCACAGCCGCTGCGTAATCACTTTTATTTTGAGAAAGCTTGGTCATTTGTTGCCTTAATGAAACATTATTACCATTCTTCTTTATCTCGTCTGGGTCTTTAAGTTTTTGGCTGGTGAATTTTCCATCCTTACTTTTTGAACCGGCCATATGCCTTTCTGAAGTAACTTTCATCCGAACATTATGGGTAGTTTTCCCTTCCCCAGAAAGCTCATCAAGGCTCTCTGGCATAGAAACTTCATCAGCCTTATAACCAGGAGTATTAATGTTAGCAAGATTTTGTGACAAAATCTTATTTCGGTAAGCACTAATTTCTAGATATGATTTAAATAAATCTTTAGTTTGGTGCTGTTTAGCTGCCTTTTGTTCGGGCTTTAACAAAGCCATACGCTGCCCGCTCTCTGCAAATGCAGGGCTTGCAATCATTATGATCAACACAGTTAACAGTCTCTTCATAGAATTAAATACCAAACTGCTGAATAATTGTTAAACTTTATCTTAACCTAAAACATTTAATTTCTCAAACCCTTTTTAGTATTTTGCGATAAAAATTACACCCAATTATTGTTACAAAAATATATACAATATAGTTCGTTTATCCTATTAATTTCAGATTCCCATTGATATAAAGTGATATATGGTGTAGCTAGTAGAATTATGTGGTAATAAAATTGACAGATATTATGCAGCCCAGCGCTCAATTTTTAGGCGAATATTTACCAATTGTTGTTTTCTTTGGAATAGCAACAGTGCTGTCTGTCGTAGTCGTGATCTTACCAAAAATCTTAGCAACTGAAAAACCAAGCAAAGATAAGCTCTCAAGCTACGAATGCGGGTTTGATGCGTTTGACGATGCTAGAGGAAAATTCGATATCCGTTTTTACTTAGTTGCCATATTATTCATTATTTTTGATCTCGAAGTAGCGTTCTTAATACCATGGGCAATTAACTTAAAGGCTATTGGCCAATTTGGCTTCTGGTCAATGATGGTATTTTTATTGGTATTAACGGTTGGTTTTGTTTACGAATGGAAAAAAGGTGCCCTTGAGTGGGAATAGTGATTACAGTTGAATTAGTGTGTATTTATGAAAAAAGACTTGATTAATCAGGATAGTTTCTTCGAACAAGAATTGTCAGATCGTGGTTATGTATTAACTAAAGTTGATGATTTGATTGGTTGGGCAAGATCAAACTCGCTTTGGCCAATGACGTTCGGCCTTGCTTGCTGCGCTGTGGAAATGATGCAAGCTGCTGCTAGTAGGTATGACATGGATAGATTTGGCTTTTTGTTTAGACCTAGCCCAAGACAAGCAGATTTAATGATTGTAGCAGGGACCCTTACTAACAAAATGGCACCAGCTATGCGAAGAGTTTACGATCAAATGGCCGATCCCAAATACGTCATTTCAATGGGTAGCTGCGCTAATGGAGGTGGATATTATCATTATTCATACTCCGTAGTCAGGGGTTGTGATAGAATAGTTCCTGTAGACGTCTACGTTCCTGGATGCCCTCCAACGGCAGAGGCTTTAATTTACGGACTGATGCAGTTACAACGCAAAATCAAAAGAACAAGCAAATTTAAGGGTTAAGAATATGGATTTTTTGCATATTATCAATAAATTTGCCAATGATAATAATCTCCATCTTGCTCCAATTAGCATCAAAGGGTTTGCTGCTTATAAAATTAGTCAAAATGACCTTCTCGCAATACTAAAATTTACAAAAGAGCATGAAGACTTGCGCTTTACAATACTTACAGACTTATTTGCTGCAGATTTTCCTGAGCGCCAAGAGCGTTTCGAAGTTGTGTATAGCCTCCTTAGCCTGAAATTAAATAAGAGGTTGTTGTTTAAGCTTGGTATTGAGGAAGATCAGTTGGCACCTTCTGTCACAACTGTTTTTAGCGCGGCTTGTTGGTATGAAAGAGAAGCGTTTGATATGTATGGTATCGAGTTTGATGGGTGTCCAGATATGCGCCGTATCCTTACTGATTATGGCTTTGTTGGACATCCATTGCGTAAAGATTTCCCACTAACAGGTCATGTGCAAGTCCGATATGATGAAAAACTTGAAAAAGTCATTTACGAGCCAGTGCTACTTGAGCAAGAATTTAGAAATTTTGACTTTTCTTCTCCGTGGCAAGGCAAAGAAGGGCTAAAACTTCCCGGTGATGAGAAAGCAACAAAATAAGTACACATTTGGAATGTTATGATAAAGAATAAAAAAGAAACTAATCTTTCCTCAAAACTCGCTACAAAAAAACATAGGCTAGGAACCCATGGTGATGCGCGTAAAGATCAAAGCACCAAAGCAACAACGCCTATACCTCTGGAATTAGAGTTTCAAAAGAAGACGACTACTATTAACTTTGGTCCACAGCATCCAGCAGCTCATGGAGTCCTACGGTTGATCTTAGAGATGGATGGAGAAGTAATTAATAAATCTGATCCACATATTGGTCTTTTACATCGCGGTACCGAAAAACTAATTGAACATAAAACCTATGCTCAAGCAGTGCCCTATTTTGACCGACTTGATTATGTATCTCCTATGTGCCAAGAACATGCTTATGCTCTGGCTGTAGAACAACTTGTGGGCTGTGAAGTGCCGCTGCGTGCGCAGTACATTCGTGTTTTGTTTTCTGAACTTACCAGAATACTTAACCACACCATGAATATAGGTACTCAAGCTGTTGATCTCGGAGCAACTACTCCTCTTTTGTGGCTATTCGAAGAACGCGAAAAAATCATGGAATTTTATGAAAGAGTATCTGGCTCACGTATGCACTCAAACTATTTTAGACCAGGCGGAGTGGCCTCAGATTTACCGGATGGTCTACTAGAAGATATAGCAACGTTCAACGGACAGTTTTTAAGTGTTCTAGCAGATACCGAAACTTTACTAACAAATAACAGAATATGGAAACAAAGGCTAGTTGACATAGGCGTTGTAAGCCAAAAGCAAGCAATGGATTGGGGGTTTTCTGGCCCAATGCTAAGGGGTTCCGGGATAGAGTGGGATTTGCGCAAAAGCAATCCTTATGAAGTATATGATAAAATGGATTTTGATATACCAATTGGAAAAAATGGAGATTGTTACGATCGCTATTTGGTACGAGTTGAAGAAATGTACCAATCAGTAAAAATTATTGACCAATGTATTAAAGCCATGCCAAAAGGCGAGGTACATTCTATTGATGCTAAAATGATTCCACCCAAGCGAAGCCATATGAAGGAGTCAATGGAAGCTATGATTCATCACTTTAAGCTCTATACTGAAGGATACAATGTACCAGCAGGCGAGGCTTATGGAGTTGTTGAAGCACCTAAGGGCGAATTTGGTGTATATTTATACTCCGATGGTACAAACAAACCTTATCGATGCAGAATAAAAGCGCCTGGGTTTGCCCACCTACAAGGACTTGATTTTATGACGCGTGGTCACCTAATGGCAGATGTAGTATCAGTTATTTCTAGTCTTGATGTTGTATTTGGAGAAATAGATAGATGAGTAAAGAACAAGAAGTATTTATCTTCAGCAAAAACAGTATAACCAAAGCTGAAAAGATTATAGCTAAATATCCAGCAGGTCGCCAAAGAAGCGCTATGCTCCCCCTACTTGAATTGGCCCAAAGACAAAATAGTGGATGGTTATCTACCGCAGCAATTGAATATGTAGCAACCTACCTGTCAGAACCATTTATGCGAGCTTATGAAGTTGCAACTTTTTATACAATGTTTAATCTAAAACCTGTTGGAAAATACCATATTCAACTATGCGGAACAACACCTTGTTGGCTGATGGGTTCGGATGAAATAATGGAAGCATGCCAGCTAAACGCTAAGACAAAGTGCGGCGAGACTTCTGATGATGGTCTATTTACGATTTCAGAGGTTGAATGCCTTGGAGCATGTAGGAATGGTCCTGTAATACAAATTAATGATGATTTCTACGAAGACCTTAATGCAGAAAAAGTTGCTGAGATAATTGAATCTCTGAGAAAAAAGAAAAAAACGTAAATAAGAATTTATGCTATAATGCGAATGGTACATACTGAGTAAAAATAGTCATCCTGAACTTGATTCAGGATCTCACGAGATCCCGGATCGAGCCCGGGATGACGCTGTATGGTATCAGCGCTCAATTTTAACAACTAAACAACCAGGAAACAAGTGAAAAGATTATTGATTTTACTATTTATCATCACTCCCCTAGTTACCATGGCTGACTATATTAGCAATGGATTTTTTATAGTTGATAAACATCTGGATTTTGATAAAACAATTCGTTCTGGCAAATGTCATGGAACGGTACCGTATCCAAAACTAACAAACGAGGACGAAGAGCTTTTTATGAAAATCAATGATGAAATTCATGATTTTGTTGAGCTCTACAGTATTTGTAACAGTGGAGAAAGAAACCAGTTTTCAGTAAATTATGATGTACCAAATTCAGGAACAAAAGATTTTTTCAGTATTCTCTGGCTTACCAAAAAAGATGATAAGTTATGGCGCATTGACGTATTAAACTTTAATGCAGAAACTGGTACTATGCTGACTACAGATAACTTATTCAACATTCATAGTAATCAACTATTTAGCGAATTAGTAAAACTCTCAGAGGGCCATCTAAGCTCAAATTGCAGCTGGGAACAATTTTTGGAAAAAATTGAAAAAAGAGATATCCAATTTTACATCAAGAATGATGATTGGTATCTTGTGTTTAACTCAAGTGAAGCACTTAATAAAGTCGTAGAGATAAAAATTCCCCAATATTTTTTGATACAAAGAGACGATCATGATAACGAATAAAGACAAAATTTTTACCAATATTGACGGTAGCGAGCCAGTTGACCTTAGTGCGGCAAAAAAGCGTGGTGATTGGGATAAGACAAAGTCACTAATTCAGAATGGACGTGACTGGATTATTGAGCATATAAAATCCTCTGGCCTGCGTGGGCGTGGTGGTGCTGGTTTTTCAACTGGTATGAAATGGTCTTTTATGCCAAAAGATCATCCCAAGCCTTCATATCTAGTCGTCAATGCAGATGAATCAGAACCAGGCACCTGTAAAGATCGTGATATTTTACGATATGAGCCTCATAAATTGATTGAAGGATGCGTTATTGCGTCTGTTGGGATTGGCGCACACACTTGTTATATATATATACGCGGGGAGTTTTATAATGAGGCTATTATACTCCAAAAAGCAATAGATGAGGCTTACGACGCCAAATTAATTGGCAAAAATGCTTGCGGATCTGGTTACGATATTGACGTATACTTGCATAGAGGGGCTGGAGCCTATATCTGCGGCGAAGAAACCGCTTTGCTGGAAAGTTTAGAGGGTAAAAAAGGCCAGCCAAGATTAAAGCCGCCATTCCCCGCTGGTGCTGGCTTATATGGCTGCCCTACAACTATTAATAATGTTGAATCCATTGCAGTGGTCCCAACAATATTACGCCGAGGTGCAGCATGGTTTGCTGGTCTTGGTAAACCGAATAATACTGGTACTAAGCTATTTTGTATTTCCGGTCATGTTAATAAACCGTGTAATGTCGAGGAAGAAATGGGCATCCCGCTCCGGGAACTTATTGAAAAACACGCTGGTGGTATACGTGGTGGTTGGGATAATTTAAAAGCAATAATTCCTGGTGGTTCTTCTGTGCCCATGATTCCAAAAGATATATGTGAAACTGTCACCATGGACTTTGATTCTCTGCGCAGTGTCGGCTCTGGCCTCGGTACTGGCGGACTGATTGTCATGGATCAATCAACTGACATTATCTATGCCATTGCTCGGTTAAGCAAATTCTATATGCACGAGTCATGTGGCCAATGCACACCGTGCCGTGAAGGAACTGGATGGATGTGGCGAGTAATGATGCGCCTTGTGAGCGGGCAAGCAAGAGAGGAAGAAATCGATGAACTGCTAGACGTGACTAAACAAGTTGAAGGACACACTATATGTGCGCTTGGCGATGCTGCTGCTTGGCCAATACAAGGATTGATTAAGCATTTTCGCCATGAAATTGTAGATAGAATTCGAACTGCTAGGCACTGTTAACAAAGTTTTTTAATTGATAATTTTAAGGAATTTTTTAGCGAAGATTATGATAATTTTTGCAGAATATTGTTATATTTCAAAAAAATTATTATAATTTGCAGCAAAAAAGACTTATATTATCTTTAAAATTAACTTTATTAACAGTGCCTAGATCATGAGTTTAACCTTCCGTTCCGTAAATAATAGAAAACTAGTAAAAAGATCTGCGCTTTTTGTTATTGCTATTGTTTTACTCATTACTTCACTTGTTGTTATAAAAAATGACGATGGCCCTAAGATACTAATCAAGGAAGAAAGCAACTTTGGACCTGTATGGATTTTTGAAGAATACGGCCAAAGATGCATGACTTTTATCAAACCACCAACACCAATAGTTCAAAGTTGTGCCTTAACCCAGAACCCTAAAATAGTCCTGCATGGCTATGTAAAACTATTTCTTAGTACTTTATTCTTTAATGATAACCCGCAAAGAATATTAGTAATTGGTCTCGGCGGGGCAAGTGTACATAGGGCACTAAATATATTACTCCCAAGAGCTCAAATTGATACAGTAGAGATCAATGCTGTATTGCCTAAACTTGTTGATCAATATTTTGGCTATAAAGAAGATTTTCGTAATAAAATATTTATAGAAGATGGTGCGATATTCGCCAAAGAATCTGCAGCAGATATATATGATATTATTCTTATTGACGCATTTAACGCCGATTATATCCCGCCACAACTTTTAACCGATGAATTCATGCAAGATATTAAAAAGATGCTAACCCCAAATGGCGTTGTGGCGATCAATACTTTCACTGTCAGTAAAACATATGAACTTGAATCAGATCTGTTCAAACGTAACTTCGGTAAGTATTATAATTTGATTTTCAACACATCACGAGTCATGATAGCTGCAAAAAATTATCTCCCGGATTTACCCGAAATAGCAGCAAAATCAATTTTATGGCGATACAGATTTGTTGAAGTTGGAGTTGACCAGAATGCACTATTAGGATTATATAAAAATCCAAATTAAGACATAGACAATTATATGAAAGAAGAAATAAAGCTTAGTATAGTCCTGCTGACTTACAATCATGAAAAATATATCGCCCAAGCATTAGAATCAATCTTAATGCAAAAAGTAGACTTTGATTATGAGCTAATTGTTTGCGAAGATTGCTCAACTGATGGAACTAGAGACATAATTTTACAATATGCAGACAAGTTCAAAAACATAAAACTATGCTTTAATAAAAAAAATTATGGGATGCTGTTCAATTTTATGATGTCTAAATATAATTGCTCTGATGCAAACTATATTGCTCTTCTTGAAGGAGATGATTACTGGACTGACCCTAATAAATTACAACAACAGATTGATTTTCTAGACAAAAACGATGATTTTGTTGGATGTTCACATGATACAGAAATGTTTTATGAAAAAGAACAACGAAGAGTCCGCATGAGTGAAGGTAAGACTATAAAATCTGTTAATGAAATTTCTGATATTATTGAACAAAAATTTTATGCACATACATCTTCTTATGTTTGGCGAAATATATTCAAAGAAGAATACCCTAAAGAAATGTGTTATAATCTGATTCTTACGGGCGATTGGTTGTTATCAATGCTTTATGCTAAAAATGGAAAAATTAAATATATAGATAAAGTAATGACTTGTTACAGATTAACAGGAAATGGTATATGGACAAGATTATCAGAACCGCAGCGACATTTTAATAGTTTGAGAGTTCAGCAAGGATATGATAAACTATTGGACTGTGAGACTAAATTTGCTACATTATCTCCTACATTATCCCAGCGATGCAATTGGTTCTTATTCGAACACAAAAAAACTGCAACTATTGATCTAAAAATCAAAACTTGGTTATTAAAATGGGCTACTTATAAACCAAATAGGCACTCAATTGAAAATAGAATTATTTCTAAATTATCAAGAACTAAACCTTTTGATAAAATAATTCAAAAAAGTCAGTTGCTCAAATTTGTTCTAAAATTATTAACCATTTTCATGATTGCTGGGTTAAGGGTAACATCAAAAGTTTGCGAATTTTTATTTAACTCTCTTTTCCTTTTTGATATTAATAGGTACTATATTTACTATAAAATTAATATATATAGATTTTTGAAAATTAAAATATATAAGGATCTGGGGAATTGAAATATAGATGTTATGACACTAAAAACTTATGAGTACACTAAAATCATCGGCAAAGAAAATATTGAATTTGGTAAAAATGTAATTATTGATGATTTTGTTCTCATCTACGCAAAAAACAAAATAAAAATTGGCAATTATGTCCATATTGCTAGTTTTTCCTCTTTAGTTTCAACGAATTACCTGGAGATGCAAGATTTTTGCGGTGTGTCTCATGGGGTAAGAATATTCACCTCTAGTGAAGACTTTAAAGAATGGGGTTTTGGTAACCCTACAATCGAAGAAAAATACCGAAATATTAAACATGGCAATGTAATTATAGAGAAGTTTAGTATAATCGGTGCTAATTCTGTAATACTTCCAAATGTTACTATTGGCGAAGGGGTTACTGTAGGAGCTTGTTCTGTTGTAACAAAGGATTTAGCTCCTTGGGGAATTTATATCGGGAATAAACGAATGGGAGAAAGAGATCAAAAAAAAGTAATGGATAATTACGAGAAATTTCTTTCAGACAAATGAAAAAAATCTTAATTCTTAAATAAAATTATTATACATATGTATCAAGATTCGAACCAATTAATTAGTGGATGTATTATATGCCACTCAGAGACAAAATATTTTTTTTCTAAAATATATGATTGTGAAATACCCAGTATCTCACAAAAGAATTTCAAAGCAGACTATCATAAATGTGATAATTGTGGGTTTGTTATCTCTGATACACATCAAAAAATGTCTGATTCTGATTTTTTCAGTCTTAACAATGATTTTCATCATTTTATTGAAAATAACACCTTTAATTCTATTCCTATGAATCAACCGCCATATGCCGAGCAGGCATTGGCTTTGTCAATTCTTAGTAAAGCTAATATAATTGATCTTGATAACGTTCTTGATTTTGCAGCAGGCTATGGCACATTAGCCAAAATATTGAAAAAATACTTCAACAAAAATATAAATTTATTTGAGCGTTATGTAACAGATTCAAATTCTCGTTATTTATCTGAGGATGAACTCAAAGTTTATAATTTAGTAATTAACAGCGCTATGTTTGAACATGTTTTAAATCGGGAAGCACTAGACAAAGTTAATTCATTAGTTTCAAACGACGGTGTATTAATAATTCATACTGTGATTTGCGAGCAGATTCCAAAAGACCCAAATTGGTTTTATCTTACGCCGATAGTGCATACTGCATTCCATACAAACAAAAGTATGAGTATCCTAATGAAGCAATGGGGTTATGCTGCGTCAATATATTCTCCACAAGCTAAAAGTTGGTTTTTATTTAAAAACGATTCACCGCTTTTATCGAATCTAAAAAAATTAACTGACGAAATTAATGTTGAATTACAAACAAAATGGTTTTATTACAAAGACGGATTTGTAGATTACTGGAAAGGTTTTTAAGAACATAACAGCAGAATTTTAATGAATAAGAAAACAACCTACGTAACCTCCTCTTTTATTGGCGACAAAAAGAAAATAGTAGAAAATATCTATGATTGCCTTGAGTCTGGGATGCTAACAAACGAAGGAGTACACCTCAAGCAATTAGAGCAAGAACTAAAAAAATATCTTGATGTAGAAAATATTTCTCTATTCTGTAATGGAACAATAGCTCTTATGATCGCTCTTAAGGGTCTTGATTTAACAGGAGAAGTAATTACAACTCCCTTTACTTTTCCAGCTACTGTGCATGCTCTAGAATGGCTTGGTCTTACTCCGGTATTTTGTGATATCGATGTAAACACAATGTGTATTGATCCAGAAAAAATAGAAGCTTTGATTACCGACAAAACATCAGCAATACTTGGAGTACACGTTTACGGAATGCCATGTGATGTTATTAAAATTGGTAAGATAGCGACTAAACATAACTTGAAAGTTGTATACGATGCAGCTCATAGTTTTCTTACCAAAATTAATAATAAATCCATAGGTTTATATGGAGATGTTTCCATGTTTAGTTTTCATGCTACAAAACTATTTAATACCATAGAGGGTGGAGCATTAATATATAATGATAAGGAATTAACAGAGCAATTTTATTTACTTAAAAATTTTGGTATTAAAACACCAGAAGAAGTAGTTTTATCAGGA
>JANNVO010000188.1:0-2500 GCA_031414475.1 Rickettsiales bacterium | reverse complement strand
CACGATCTTCTTCGATGCACGGCACCCGGCAGCAAGAAATCTGCTCCGCGCTCTCATGTCTTCGTCGAAGAAGCGTAGAGCCGAAATTTTGACTCTCTGTTTGCACGATGCGCTGAATGACAACACCGTGATCGGAGGAGCCATCACGGACACCTACTACGCAATGGGTTCCTCGGACGTTTCTCCCACCGACTTCTTCGATCTGACGAGACCAACCGTCACCTTGTGGGCCGCCGTGGTCAGCGGGAACGGCTGTCCACTAACCGCAATCGCAAACCAAGTTCGTCGCGACCTGATCGTTGCAGATCCGAGTCGCACATATCTCGATCCTTCCACCCACCAGGTCGCACGCAAGGCCGTCAGCTTCCTCGCAGGGAAGAATCCTGAAGATGGCTTGCCACAACCAAACACCTCCGGCTCCAGCACCAATGGCCCGCTCGGAGCTGGCGTCCAGGGTCCCGATATCGCCAGCTGACGTGGCGCACGGCGACTCATCGGACACGTTGATCCTTCGGTGTCGTCTCGACGCAGCAGCAGATGGATCAGTTGGGGTCGCGCCCAACGGTGTCGCCCACAGCCGACCAGTCTCGAAGTGCTTCGGTGAACGCGACTGCGAACACGTAGCTCGGAGTGATCCCTCCGACCTTCTCGACGGCCGCTGCCATCGCCGCCAGCGCTTCGGCGAGGTCCTGCGACTGGGGTCCAGGCTCGAAGGGTCTCGACTCGTTGAACTCGGCTTCGATCTGGGCGGTCCAGTCCGTCACTGCTTCGGTGAGGGCGTCGAGAATCGGGATCTCGTCCGTCCAACACGTCGCAAGTACGTCGTCGAGTGCTCTGCGAAGGTCGTCCTCGATCGGGTCGGTCATGGCATCGCCGGTTCTGGGCTCGGGGTGGCTTGGACGGTGGTGCGTCCGGCCCATTGGTCGAGGATCTCGCGGGTCGGGTTGTAGTCGGGCACGGCGGCAAGCGCGCGGTTTGCCCGCATGGACGGGTGTGCGTGTTGCTGCCATCCGCCTGGAACGTCTGGCCAGCCTTCAACGAGGTCGTTGAAGGCGGCGACGCCGTCGCCGTCTCGTAGTGCGATGGCGATCGCCATCGTTCTCTGCGGTGTCGCGTCGATCGTTGCGCAGACCTTGATCGTCTGTTCGGGTGAGAGGTCGAGTCCGTAGGCGAGGGCTGCGATCCTGGCTGGCTCGTGGTTCTGGCGGACCGCTCGTTGGATCAGGCGGAGGTCGTCGAGTCGGTCGTCGCGGAGTTGTCGGGCGATGTCGTCTCGTTGCGCCGTCGACGACATGAGCGTGTCCACTTCGGTTGGCGATGCAACGGCGAGGAGTGCGGCACGGACCTCGACCTCTGGGTACAGCGTGGGTTGTTCTGGGTCGTCTTGGGGTGCGAGGAGCGCATCTCGGATGGTCTCGGTGTCGAAGTGGACGCTGTCGAGCACTCGGGCCGTTTGCGCTGCTGTGCGACCAGCGGTGGCGATGATGGCTGCGGCTTCTACGGCCCGGCTGGGGTCGTAGACGATGGTTGCGAGTTGCGTCTTCTGGTGGGGTTCGAGGTCGACCATCACGGCCCTGAGGAACGCTGCGTCGGCGCCTGCCGATCGGCGATCGTCAGGTCTTGGGCTTGGTTCGACCAGCGACAGACTTTCCTGGTCGGCTTCGTATCGTTCGATCGGTGGCGGCGTTGGAACCGAGGTCGATTCGATACCTGACCAGATGTCCACGATGTCGGGCTGGTCGATCATGTGGTCGAGGGCGTCGGGTGTGAGTTCGATGCCGAGTTCGACTTCCAGGGTGGTGACGAGTCGTTTTGTCGTGGTGAGGATCTGTTCGGCAGCAAACTGGATGGTGTCGATGTTGCCGGCTGACCAGTTGGCGATGTACGGGATCGAGTAGGCGTCGGAGTCGAGACCGACGGTCTGGGAGAGGAGGTAGGCAACAGATTCGGCTTCGACTTCCTTGATCGCCCGTGGCACGTCGGTGCGGGTGTCGTGTGCGAGTTCGACGTGGGCCCATTCGTGCAGCAACGTCTTGAGTCGCTGGGGTGGTTCGAGGTCGCCGGCGACGAGGACGGACTTGGTCGACCAGGTCGTCATCCCGTTCCAGTCATCGACTGGTGTCCGGGTGTGCAGCCCGACGTTGTAGCCGTCGGTTTCGAGGCGTCCGACGACGGCTGCCCAGACGTGTTGCCAACGGTTCTCACCGGTGAGGAGCTCTGGCATGACGGCGTCGCCGATGTCGGGCGGCGCGACGAGTTGGCCTTGGTGGAACACCTTCACGGTCCGGAACCCGCGAAGCCGATGGACGGTCGTCTCCTCCCCGGTGGTCTCGTCGACGTCGACGGTCTTGGCTTTCAGTGGGGCCAGGATGCTCAACCCGACCGCACCCTTGGCGACTTGGCAGGTGCCGCCACCTTGGGCGGGGACGCGTTGCCAGTTGCGGTAGCCGGCGACGTAGCCGTCGGCGCCCTGCAAGGCGAGGAGAAGTTGGTTCTGTGG
>JANNVO010000187.1:0-8950 GCA_031414475.1 Rickettsiales bacterium | reverse complement strand
AGCTAAGGGAAGAGTGCTGCCCAAATTGCAATAAATCACGCAATTTAGCGATTAAATCCACGCAATTTTCAATATAAGAACGAAAATCACCAATTAGGAAAACTTCAGGCTATTTTTAAATCATAAACTCGCAATGAGTTGTAAACCAAGCACCCCGGTTACAATAAGAATCCAGCAAACTATTACAGATGTGGGCCTATTATGTATCCTCTTTTTTTATGGAATTAAAGCTTACTACTTATTATTAATTCTTATATATTCAATGATTTCCTCTGGAGTTGAGCTCATATAGAAATGTTTCATATATTTGCCATTTTTATCCATTAAATAAACAAAAGAAGAATGATCAATCATATATTTACCTTCTTCATGCTTCTGATTTTCAGCCTTTGCATAAAATACTTTATAAAGGTCGGCTACTTTTTTTATTGTTTCCTCATCAGCAGTAAGTCCAATAAATTTCGGATGAAAATGACCTAGATACTCTTTCATAAGGGCAGGAGTATCTCTGGCTGGATCGACTGTGATAAATATTGGTAAAATATCGATTTGATACTTTTCAAGGGTAGAGAGCACATTGCTGAGTTTTTGCAAAGATGTTGGGCATATGTCTGGACAATAGGTAAAGCCAAAATAGACCAAACTCAACCTACCCTTCATCATTTCACTGTTGAATTCATTACCGTTTTGATCGGTAAGGACAAAATCGCCTCCTATTTGTACATCATCCTTAAGAGCACCACCTTGGCCAGCTAATGGCTTATCAGGTAATTCAATAGCCAACAATATATAGAGTGATAAGATGCCTATCACTGCGCTCAAAATAATAATTATCCTAGTTACTTTCCTTGACGAATTTTGGTTGTCATTCATAATTAACGCTCTAATAGTTCCGCAACCTCTAAAGCTGCGTAGGTAAATATGGCCGAAGCACCAGCACGTTTTATACAGGTCAATGATTCAAGTATAGATCTTTCCCAATTCAAAGCACCATGAGATGCAGCGAATTTAAGCATTGCATACTCCCCGGATACTTGATAAGCCAAAATATGAGTATTAAAACTCTGCGACGCTTCCCTAATTACATCTAAATAGGGCATACCAGGCTTAATCATTATCATATCTGCCCCTTCTTCAATATCATGCTCTATCTCTTTTAAAGCTTCCCTAATGTTACGAGGATCCATTTGATAAGATGCTTTGCACAGGTATTTTCCTTGATTACTTCCCACAGCATCTCTAAAAGGGCCATAGAAGCTAGAGTTGTACTTGGCTGCGTATGCGAGTATATTGACATGAATAAACCCTTCATTGTCAAGATTATCCCGGATAGCCATAATCCTACCATCCATCATGTCCGATGGTGCAACAATGTCTACGCCAGCTTTTGCTAGAACTAATGCTTGATTTGAGAGAGCTTCAATTGTCTCATCGTTATCCACATCACCATCAACCAAAATACCATCATGACCATGAATTGTATAGGGATCAAGCGCTACATCACAAATTATCCCGATATTTAATCCAGAGTTTTTTAGCGTACGAACAGTTCTGCAGATAAGATTGTCTAGGCTATAGGCTTCATCAGCAAATTCAGATTTTAATTCCGGGTCAATTACTGGAAATAAGGCAATCGCTTTTAAGCCCCTCTTTTCTGCTTCTTTAGCTGTTAATACAACTTGATCAATCGATTGGCGAAATACTGATGGCATCGTTTTGATCTCATGCCTTTGGTTTTCCCCTTCAATAACAAAGATTGGCAAAATTAAATTTTCAGCAGCTAATTTGGTTTCAGAGGTCAAGTCTCTAAGCCACTGGGTGCGCCGATTGCGTCTTAATCTTACTATAGGGTACATTTATACTGGTCTTTTAAAAGTTTAATAATCCTAAATATTATACAACCTTTGAGGATACTTCAACTAGTCTTTTAAACAAATTTGAGTCCAATTCTGAATTGAGGTACTCACAGTGCCACTGCACACCAATAAGACACCTATGATTCCTGGACTCAATGGCTTCAATAATACCATCATCTGCTCTTGCTGAAACAACTAACTCCTTGCCAAGTACATCAATCGCTTGGTGATGTGTAGTGTTTACCATCACCTTTTTTGCATGAGTTAATTCTGAAAGTAACGTGCCGGATTCAATAACGATAGAATGTGAAGGTTCATGTTTTGGATGCGGCTGTTCGTGATTAATGTGACTTTTATAATAATCAGGAATATGTTGAATGAGCGTACCACCAAGTACAACATTGATTACCTGCAGTCCATTGCATATGCCTAATATAGGAATATTTCTCTCGATAGCGCGTTTTGTTAGTTTTAATTCAAATTCTGCCCTAGTATCATTTGTTTTGACCCGGTCTGATTTTAACTCCTGACCATAAAATTTGGGATTTATATCTTCATCTCCTCCAGGTATTATTAATCCATCAACAAGATCCAGCAACTCGTCAATATTATCACTATATGTAAGCATAATGGCTATTCCGCCATGGCTACTTACGCAGTCTGAATAATCTTTTCTCAAAGCATACCAAGGACGATGAGAATAAGAGTATTTTTCACTATCTTTTGCAAGATCAAGAACTATTCCGATTACTGGTTTTTTCATAGATTAAATCAAGCCTCCATTCCATGACAATGTTTATATTTTTTGCCTGATTCACATGGACAAAGATCATTTCTACTAATTTTCCCCCATGTTTCAGAATCTTTAGGATCACGATCCTTTGGATCTATATATGACTTAAATGGCTGTACTTTTGCATCAATTGAGCTACCGGAGTTATATTTCTCAAACGCAGGATCAAAGCGACTAGTTTGCATTTTTTGTAGTTCTTTGTTTGCAAGAGCCATCGATTGTCTATTTACATGCTCGGTATCAATATGTAGGTAACAAATTCGTTGAATAAATAATTCTCTTAAATAATCAAGCATTCCTTCGAACAAACCAAAAGCCTCCCTCTTATATTCATTGAGTGGGTCTTTCTGTCCATAGGCTCTAAGAGAAATCCCTTGACGCAAGTAATCAAGGTTGTGTAAATGCTCTTTCCAAACTTGATCTAGCGTTGTCAGTAATAGATATTTAGAAGCTGACTTCATCAAATCTTGTCCGTAATCTAATAATTTTTTCTCATACAAAGATTTTACTTTATCGCATAATATAGCACTTATCTCTTCCTCAGCCCCTTCAATTGCAGAGAGTTCTTTTATAGGAAATTCAATTGCAAGTGTTCTGTGAATTTCAGCGCTTAACTCATCAATCTGCCAATCTTCTCTCAAGGAGTTTGGAGTAATGTACTTCTGTACTATATTAGAACATAAATGATCGCTCATATTTGAAATAAAAGCACTCACATCATCAGAAGCTATGATTTCATTTCTTTGTTCGTACACGATCTTACGTTGATCGTTCATCACATCGTCGAATTTAAGTAAATTCTTACGAATTTCATAATTGTGAGCTTCAACCTTCTGTTGAGCTTTTTCTAAAGACCTACTGATCATCGGGTGATAAATTGCTTCACCATTTTTAAGACCAAGAGTTCTAAGCACACCAGAAATTCTATCAGAAGCAAAGATTCTCATTAAATCATCTTCAAGTGATAGGAAAAACTTTGTTTGTCCAGGATCTCCTTGACGACCTGACCTACCTCGTAACTGATTATCAATTCTTCGGCTCTCATGCCTCTCTGTTCCAATTACATACAATCCACCAGTTGCTAAGACTTTTTCCTTTTCAGCTCTAACTTCTTGCTTTATTCGCTCGATCTCTAGGTTTTTTTGAGTCTCGTTTAATGATTTACTCAAATCTTCAATTATCATTTCGGGATTTCCACCAAGCATTATATCTGTTCCTCTACCAGCCATGTTGGTAGCGATTGTAACAGCTTTAAACCGACCTGCCTGGGCAATAACATATGCTTCACGTTCGTGCATTTTTGCATTAAGAACATTATGCTGAATTTTGTTTCTAGTTAGCTCTTTTGAAATTTCCTCGGATTTCTCAATGCTAATCGTACCAACAAGGACTGGTTGTCCACGCTCATAGCAATCTTTAATTAAATCAATCAACGCTGCATATTTTTCATCCTTGGTACCGTAAATAATATCATCATAGTCAATTCTGGTAACTTTATTATGAGTAGGAACTGAAACAACCTCAAGATTATAGATATCTTTCAATTCACCAGCTTCTGTCATAGCAGTTCCGGTCATACCCGACAGTTTTGGATACATTCTGAAATAGTTTTGAAATGTTACCGAAGCTAATGTTTGATTTTCATTTTGAATAGGTACATTCTCTTTTGCCTCAAGAGCTTGATGCAGGCCATCGGAATACCTTCTTCCATCCATCACGCGACCAGTGAACTCGTCAATAATTAGTACCTTTTTATCTTGAATCAGATAATCAACGTCTTTAGCAAAGATAAAATGCGCTCTGAGAGACTGATTAATATAATGAACTAGGTTCAGATTGTCAAAATCGTATAGGCTTGAATGTTGGGCTATTAAACTATATTCCGCTAACATAAGCTCCATTTTGTTTATACCATCTTCAGTGAGAGTTACTGATTTGGCCTTTTCATCGATTTCGTAGTCCCCTTTATCCAGATTTAAAATAAGCTTGTTGATTTTACCGTGTAAGTCTGTGCTAGTATCAACTGGTCCAGAAATAATTAATGGAGTTCTCGCCTCATCTATCAAGATCGAATCTACTTCATCAATAACGGCAAAGTTAAATGGACGCTGTACCCTCGATTCTTGTGTAAATTTCATGTTATCACGTAAGTAATCAAAACCCATTTCATTATTTGTCGCATATGTTATATCGCAATTATATGCCTCTTTGCGATCTGTGTCGCTCATTTGACCAATTACGCAACCAACACTCATCCCCAAAAATCTGAAGACTTGACCCATCCACTCGGAGTCTCTTTTTGCTAAATAATCATTAACAGTAACAAGGTGTACACCCTTTCCACTAAGAGCGTTCAGGTATAAGGCCAGTGTTGAAACAAGTGTTTTTCCCTCGCCAGTACGCATTTCCGTAATCATGCCTCTATGCAAAATTAACCCACCAATTAGCTGTACGTCATAATGACGTTGACCTATAGAGCGTTTTGCAGCTTCTCTGACAACTGCAAATACTTCATAAGTTATGTCATCTAGAGTTTGACCATCATCTAGTGTCTGTTTGAACTGTTTTGTTTTATCACGCAGTTCTTCATCCGTTAGACTTTGCACAGCCTCTTCAAGTTGGTTGATTTTCTGCACTTCTTTGTGAAATTTTTTGATAATTCTGTCGTTTGCGGTGCCAAAAATTTTGGTAAGAAATGAAAACATGTTCTGATAAGCCCTATAATTAATCACATATAAGATATTGCATTTTACTAATTTTTCAAACAAATTGTAAAATGCATTTGACTTTATTGAAATGAGCTTCTAAAACCAACGATTATAGAACAATTCAATATGGACGTATTTAAGTATGAAAAAAGTAGCAATCGCACTGTTATCAGTAACTTTAATCAGCAATTCTGCTTGTGCAGAAAATAAAGAAGCAGAAAATAAGAATATTATTGCAACCTACTCTGAGGGTGAGGTCACATCTGAACAAGTAATGGAACAATTCAAGCCTATGCTTGATATGCAACCAGAAAATAAGGATAAAAAATTCTCCGAACTCGATAAAAATGTTCAGGAAATGTTGGTTAAAGGCTTTATTAATCAAAAGCTTTTTGAAAAAGAAGCTGAGAAACTTGGTATTCGTAGTTCTGAAGATTTCAAGAAAAAAGTGAAAGCTGCAGAGAGTCAGTTGTTACAGCAAGAATTAATCGAACGCCAACTTAAAACTGCTGTTACAGATAAGTTGATAGATGATGAGTATAATAAATTAGTAAAAGAGCTAAAAGGTCAGAAGGAAGTAAAAGTAGCCCACATCCTTGTTGATACAGAAGAAAAAGCCAAGGAAATTAAGAAAAAACTTAATAAGGGTAGTAAATTTGAAGACCTTGTAAAAGAATTTTCTAAAGATGAAGGTTCAAAAGCAAATGGTGGTGAACTTGGATATGTGATGAAAGGGCAGCTCGTTCCTGAGTTCGAAAGCAAAGCTTTTTCTATGAAACAAGATGAAATATCTGACCCCGTAAAGACACAGTTTGGCTGGCATATTATTAAAGCTCTTGATTCTCGTGATGTAAAAATTCCTCCAAAAGAACAAGCTCTAAACGGTATTAAAGGAAAATTATCTCGTGATGCAATCGAAAAATATATTACTGAACTTTCAGATAAAGCAAAAATTGAGTTAAAGCTCTAAATGCTTGGTAAATAGCGGTAATCTAAAAAAGGCTCACTAATTGTGGGCCTTTTTTATTGAGCAATTCAAATTACTAATAAGTAGATATGGTTCTGATCATAGAAATTCGATTCATGCAACAAAGAAGAACTGAGGTTAATAAGGTATATGAATCACATAGTTAATGTGCCACTCCAGCAATTACTCCCACTAGAAGGAGTAATTGCTATAGGAGTCTATACTAAACTTTGCAGTTAGATTATATCATTCCCATTTATTTCGTCACCTATTAGACCTATTAGATCGCAGATATCAACAGAATCTGCGGGAGTCACAGTGCCATTAGTATGACTTTTAGCGACTTCTGAATCAACCATTATAATATCTTTACCCCAGATCGATAATATTTTATTAAACTCAGCGGTAAATTCCTTAATAAGTGCAAGTTTTGCGCTTTCAATATTAGATATAAAATCATTACTATTACAGACTTCCTCAAAATAAGCATCATTCATAGCTTCATGGTTAGCTACATAAATATTTTTTAATAAATATAATTTAGTATCAATATCAACTGATTTATCATTTATCCAAGTACGATATTGTTCTATGAATAAGCCTTTATTCTGTATATCATCAAAATTCACTGTTTTAATAACGCTAGGATCATATTTTATCGAGATGAATTCGACAAAATCAGCAAAACTAGAGGATACAGCCTTTGCTATGGAAGCATCAGACATCTTTGTTGCATAATCAATCGCTTTATTTAATAGTTGCTCATTGTTTTTAGCTAGGTCTAAATAAGCCATACTAGTATACAGAGGTTTATAATATTTCTGCCAAACGTCATTTTGCTCTGATCCAGCGTATTTGAACCTAGTAACAATTTCTTGAGCATCTTGATTTTTTTGATAAATCCTGTAAGCAGCTGAAATAAATTTTTCTTGCAAGCTAGCTCCTCTGTAATTTAAATCTGCATATAATTTTGCTTGATGAACGCGTAAATCGGTCAATCCTTCTGATTCATAACTACCTTGGATAAAGTCAAGTATTCTGTGAGACATAATATCAAAATCTGTTTTGTTTTCTGGCAGACCATGACCAGTCTGATGAACTAACTCCTTATCACTATAATCATCACCGCCTTTGCTGTTAAATAGCATTTGAATATTTTTACCCGCTGTTTTTGCATGCTGATAATAATCTATAGATACCATTGGATTAACATTATTATCATTTAAGTTATGAATTATAAAATGAGAGGTATGATCATTTGTTTTTTCATTTTGAGGGCACAAATAGCTTGACGCTGTTTTAGTATCATGCAACCTTCCCCTTGCTCCAACACAGAAGGGTAAATCGCTTTTAACCATCATATCTAGGGATAAACTGCCATCAAAACTGATATAACCATCATATGTATTCGGATATTTCTCTGCATGACGTTCAGTATTTTTTCCTCCAAAACTACTGCCAGATAAAAATATTTTATTATCTTTTAAAGATTCAAGAGATGGATGTAATGTTTCTGGCTTATTACGAATTATTTGATAAAATGCATTAATACTATGATGTATTTTCTCATGTAAGGCTTGTGGCATCTGTTCTTGAGGACTATTCAACCAGATCGTATCTACTAAATTAAGCTTTACTACCGCAACATTATTTAGAAGCAAATATTTATCCATTGTACCTAGATCATTTGGTTCATACATCACGTAACCATCATATCCCTTACGAGGACCACCTCCATATATTTCGACAATAATTGCTTTAATCTCATCTTTTGGCAAATGTATATTATATCCAACTTTATCTAAGGCGATAGGTTTTCCCTCTTGATATTGGTTAGTTGAAAGTGTTCCCTTATACTTGTCATAGCTAGAATCATAAGTGTCATTATTATAAGCTACTAATTTTTCTGATAAATCTAATGTTACTTTTTCTAGATTGATATCTGGTTGTAATGAGTTAGACATTATCATTTTTGAAATCATGCTAAAATTATCTTTGTTATACAAAACTGATATTAAATTACCTAAAGTTTCCTTATTAGACATTTGTAATAAACAAGTTATATCCTTGTTTTCTAGCTTTAATCCTTCGAAAAAGTCACTGGTAATATTAGCTCCATTCTCAATCAAGATCTTTGCTACTTCAAAATGCTTGTGTTGCAAAGAGGTTTGTGCAAGTTTTTCAAGCTCCTGTTTAGTGAGATTAAGTTTGTCGAAGAAACTAGCGTCATTTTTAATTAACGATTCTACTATCCTTGCATTACCTCCGTTTATGGCTATATGTAAAGGAGTTTCACCTTTGTTGTTGACTATATTAACGTTAGCTCCATGTTCTAGAAGAAGCTTGGCAATTTCTTCACTCCAATTCCATCTATTCATGGCTATATGTAAAGGAGTATTACCTTCGTGGTCGACTATATCAACCTTAGCTCCATATTCTAGAAGAAGCTTGGTAATTTCTAGATTTCTTTGCCTTATAGCCGGGATAAAAAGAGTGTTACCTTCGTGGTCGACTATATCAACCTTAGCTCCATATTCTAGAAGAAGCTTGGTAATTTCTAGATTTCCTTGCTTTATAGCCGCGATAAAAGGAGTATTACCTTCGTGGTCGACTATATCAACCTTAG
>JANNVO010000186.1:0-3050 GCA_031414475.1 Rickettsiales bacterium | reverse complement strand
AAATTGTTGTATAAAATCATTTTTTCTTAGCATATGGATTATCAGATTTTTCAAAATAAAACCTCATCGGAACTCCAGGCATCTCGAAGTCATCCCGCAGAGAATTTGTTAAATATCTCTTGTAAGAATCTGTTATACTGTCTGGATCACTAGCAAATAATTTAAATGTTGGCGGCCTTGATTTGATTTGAGTCATATATTTGATTCTCACCCTGCGTCCTAGTTTTTTATGAAGAGGAAGTGGATGACGATCTAGTACAAATCCTAACCAATCGTTTAGCTTAGATGTTGGTATTTTTTTATTCCATAGTTTATATATATCAATACACCTATCTAGCACCTCTTCTGTTTTTGTACTATCAATAGCGGAAAGATATACAACTGGAATTCCCTTCACTTGTGCCAGATGCGTTTCCAATTTATATTCAAATTCTTCTTTATACTCTTTCTTTTTACGGATTAAATCCCATTTGTTTACTGCAATTACTAAACTTCTACCTTGATCGATAACATAATTTGCAATCGTAAGGTCTTGTTGTTCTAGAGCAATCGTGGCGTCTAACATCAAAATTACAGTATTTGCAAATTTAATACTGCCAATCGCATCTCCAGTCGACAATTTCTCCAAACTACGCGTGACATTCGCTCTTTTTCTTAGTCCAGCCGTATCAATTAGCTTAATTTTATTCCCTCTATATTCCCAAGAAATTTCAACAGATTCTCTTGTAATACCTGCCTCCGGGCCAGTTAACATCCGCTCGTCTCCGACGATAGAGTTTACAAAAGTAGACTTACCGGAATTTGGCCTTCCAGCAATTACTATTTGTAAGCAATCACCTCTAATTGGATCAGATATTATTTCTCCATCTTCCGTATCAATTTTTTCTGCAATTGCATCGTAAAGATCAGCTAGCCCTTGGCCATGTTCAGCTGAAATCGGCACTGGATCACCAAAGCCTAATTTATAATACTCTTTGTCATGGTTAAATCTTTTTTCTGATTTATTAGCGATAACTATATGATTTTTAGCGTATTTCCTAATAAACTCAGCAAAGAATTTATCTGCTGGCGTAATGCCAATCTGATTATCAACAACTAAGCAGACCAGGTCAGCTTCTGCAATTGAAATCATAGTTTGTTGCATCATGCGATGCTCAAGCTTTCCTTCCTCTGATTCCTCTAGGCCAGGTGTATCAACAACAGTAAACTCCATAGGGCCAATTTTTGCATCGGAGTATTTCCTATCCCTTGTTACACCAGGCCTATCGTGTACTATAGCCTTTTTACCAACGCTCAATCTATTAAACAAAGTCGATTTTCCAACGTTTGGACGACCAACTAGAGCGACAATTTTCTTTTTCATTACAATTATTAATACCCATTATTATCCGCTTATTATTAACACGAATCGGATAATATATAAAGACAATATAAAGATAAAATTTACCTAAGGGACGCTATCTCTAGTATTTCCAATCTTTATATCAAAGAATTATCTTCTTTATAGTAAAATTTATTTAATTATACTGAGGAATAAATTATTTTTACTTGGTATGACGAGACATCTTTTTCTATTAATATATTTATTTTATATGATATCACACGCAAATGCAGAATCACGTTTTGTTGAACTAGGCAATTCCAAATCTACGGACTGCTGGGTTTACCTTTGTGGATTGGCAGAATCTTTTGATTCGCCAGATGAACAAAACCATAGGCAGCTATTGGATGATATAGGACATGAACTGGACATACGCTTTATAGCACTTATACCGCGTAATCGTTGCCCCAAATTTGATAATAATTTGTTGGCCACATAAAGACCCGCAGCAAGCAGCAGAAACTTATAAATCCATAATACCAGACCTAGCAGGAATAAACATAAATGGCTGGATTGGGTTTTCTAATGGTGGTTATTTTTTACATGAAATTTTGCAGCAACATGCTATAACTGCTCCAGTTATAACGATTGGATCCCCAGGATATTTAAAGTCAACTGATCAAGTTTATGTTATGGTAGGCAAACAGGACACATATGCCTACGAGAAAGCCAAGGATTTAAAGTATAGAATTATTGAATACGAAGGCGGACATGCAATAAATGGAGATGCTTTAAAAAAAGTATTAGAGTTAATCCGCACTAGCTCTAGTGGCTAACACTATAGCAACTGGACTTCTACCACAACCATAACCATAGCAGAATGGAAGTTTCGACTTTGCACTTGTTTCCTGATACATTTTGTACAGATCTTTTTGGAAATAACCAGCCCATTCCTTACCGTAAGGCCCGGTATAATTACCAAATAGATGTATTTTAAAATCTTTAGGAAAGTCTTTTAACGGTATTCCTGTATCGTCTTGAACTATTACGTTAGCATTTGTTACTACGAAACTCCTTAATTTAGAAAAAATACTTTGGTGAAATGCATATGAGCTGGCCTTTAGCATGCAAGTATCAAATAGATTATTATCCTCTATAAACTTGATTAAATCATCACTCAAGCCTTGATTTGCAACATTTGTTTGCACATAGAAAAGCTTTTTTTCTAATTGTAGATACATAAAAGTTATTTCAAGAGCTTTACCAAAAGAATGCTCTAAGTATTTAATATCCTTAACCTCTCCACCCATCAAACTAATTTGCGCGAGGAGTAAAGGAAGAACACCTTGTTTATTGTGAATTAAGCGGCTCATATCTGAGGTAATAAAAAAGCTACGACGAAAAAGTGAATCGAGCTGATTATTTAAGTTGTTAGGAATTTCCAAATTAGACTCTGCAGCACCCACCGGTTCTAAACCAATTAAAAGATAACTCTGCGCTTGTGGAAATAACCTCAAAGGATAAATAATATCTGGGCCACCAAATGGGTAGAATACTGCTTTAGTTTTTTCGGTTAATGATTTTAGTTCTTGATCAACAAAATTTTCCAGTTGGGGGGCTGTAATTGTTTTGAATTTATTAAACCTTGGGTGTTGATAATTTTTAAAAACATCATACCTAGGTGTAGCAACAGCAAAAGAGCTATAAACAACAAATACTAATACTAATA
>JANNVO010000185.1:0-1946 GCA_031414475.1 Rickettsiales bacterium | reverse complement strand
TCTACAACGCCGGACTGCCTACTAGCACCTGAGGTCGGTGTGCCCCCAACCTGCAGGTCCGGCCCGGACAATCAGCCCTCCGGCGTCGGTGACGGAACTGCCGGAGGGCCTGGCGTCACACCGGAAAGGCGTGTGAACAGGTCGTCGAAGTACTGCACAACCGCTTTTCGTCTCCGGGCCCGCCGAGCTGCATAGAACGCGAACACGGGCCGCGAGAGTGTAGAGTCGTGCAGGTGACGCCGGAACACCGCCGCAAGGGCGCGTTTGCCGTCATACTCCTCCCGACGGCGGTTGTCGGCAACGATGGAGTCAACTAGCTTCGTCGCGTCTCCTGTAGCCGCTCCGATTGCAGCATTCGAGTACTTCTGATCGAGCAGTGCCCTGAATCCTCCGACCTTCGTGGCGATCTCGGCCACCTGCGAGGGAGGATGGAAGAACAACGGCCCGAGCGCCGCCGCAGTACGCCGCCCAACTTCAGAGTCTCTCGCCTCGGCAAGGATCTCGTCGAGTGCAGCAGCGACATGTTCAACTGTCTTGAACGGAGTCCGGTCTCGTACGCTCTCTATGGCCTCGTAGATAACGTCCGGATCAAGAAGGAAATTCTCGATCATACTCACGGAGAGCAATTCGACACCCTCCTCGACAAGTGGCTCACAGTCCTTATCGAGCAAGGCGACGACGCGAAGGGCTGGGGCAACCTCTGCGAGCGCGGGTTCAAGGGCCCGCCGCAGAGCAATGCACTCCCGTTTTCCACCTCCCGCAACCATTGTCGCACGGTCAAACCCAGGATGAAGCGCCCGGTATAGCTGTCGATCAGGTACCGCGCGTCCGTGCTCATTGCCTGTGCTCTCTACCACGATGACGGGTAGCATTGAGGTCAGGTTGTGCAGCGACCCAAACAGAGAGCGGAGCGCAGAGAGCCGTTCCTCGTCATTCGCAACCCGAACGAGTTGGTTCGCATCGTCGGTCACCAACTCGGTGGGGCGGAGGAGGAACAGCTCTTCAAAGCTTGCGGCTTCAGCGACTGTCGGACTATGGGTCGCGACGATGACCTGCACGGGCATCTTGCTCGTTATCACCCGCAAATAGTCCAACACCTTGAGCTGAAGGTTGGGATGCAAATGGAGCTCTGGCTCGTCGATCAGTACACAGATTTCGGGCCTGGCGACGGGTGCAGCCACGAGATCGATGTCCTTCACCAGAGCCTTAATCTCGCGTTCGATCAAGGGGTAGAACATTTGGACGATCGACTTTTCTCCAGAGCTGAGGTCATCGAGATCCACCAACAAGTCAAGGTGATGGACACGGAACAAGACCCGGACCTGATCGCGACTACTTGCGTCGATCCGCTCAAACGCCATGTGGGGGAGCAGGTTGGCGGTGAGCTCACGAAGGGGCTTCCACGGATCAACGATTGAGCCCTCCTTGATCCCACCCTCGCGATCAACCCTGTTTCCGATGGCCTGAAGCCGGTCCACTTCGATTTGGCACAGCGTATGTTTCAGATAGTTTGCAGACTCGTCGTAGCCCCAAGGATCGCGGTTCCCATCCGATATGGCAACACCCTCCATTCCGGGGACGTTCTGGCTGGCCAGGAGGGTCTCGTACGATAGGGTTTGCGTCATTAGGTGACGCTGCTGAACTCGTTGCCTACGCATTGCCCGATGCGGGCCAACGTAGACCACGTTCTGATACCCGGCAGTGCTGCGGATCATGTTCAGGAGCGTCGACTTGCCACTGCCGTTCGGACCAACAACTATCATAAGGCGGGGTACGGCGTCACACTTCGCGAGGCGAAGGCTGCGCTGGTTACGAATCTCGAACGTCGGAATGCGCATTGGGGGTCCCAGGGTGCAGGCGGCCAGCTACGATTCGAACGAAAGGCCGCCAGGAAGCGGCTTCGGACCAATATGGAGGAGCGGCGACGAGGACGCCAACCCCTCGGT
>JANNVO010000184.1:0-7838 GCA_031414475.1 Rickettsiales bacterium | reverse complement strand
AAATCTAGCAGTACCCTGACCAGCAACAGCTGCTTCTACTCCCGCACTTAGCACTACACTCGGACCAGTGAAGTTCGCTATTGCACCATTTTGTAAAGTCAAACCGGCACTTGAAGCAACGATACCTTTGAAGGCTATAGTCTTACCACCAAGTATATTTATCTCTTTAGACCATACATTGCCTACTGTAGCATTATTATTTAAGTTAACCTTTCTTAGCTCGAAAGCTGCGCTACCTAAATTATTAGCAACAGAATTTAGGCCAGCAATAACAACTTCACCTTTCTGAGCTGTTTGCGTTGTAACACTACCAAAGAAATTATCATTAAATGTGACAACATCATTAATACCATCATCACTAGTAATTACGATATTGCCTAATGAATTACCGGCGCTACCTACCGCACTATCAAACTGCTGGCTCTTATTTTTACTCAGCACGATGTTATGTATACCATCTCCTGTCGAAGTAATAACAGTATTTTGGAATGTATTAACAGCAATAGCTTCAAATGTTGCAGTCAGGCCAGCATTTGCAAACACCAAGTTGGTTGTTTTAAAAACAGCATCAGTAAATGTAATATCTGCTCCGCCAATCTCAACCGTATTAAGTTTGAATGTATTACCAACCTTAGAAGCAATTGCAGTAGCACCGGCTAAAGCAACTTTGTTGTGGAATTTTACTGTACCATTATTAGCTGCCTTACCTTGGATGTCACCTGCAACGACTTCACCTTGAAGGATTGCAGTTGCTCCATTGTCAACTATAACGTTACCATTCAAATTAATTTTTTCTTGGAAAGTAACAGTCTTACCTGCTCCATTAACTTTAATTTGATCAAATTTATTATTCAAGCCAACTACAGCGCCAACGGTAGATGTTCCTTCAAATATCAATATCCCCTTACCAGCACCAGTATTTCTGATACCACCATTGGCATCATTGGTAGTAAATAGATCTATTCCATCTTGGATAGTTAGCGTCTTAGTTGCAGCATCCGTGAACACGATTGCTTTCATACGATTAGCTTCTGTTCCGAATGAGCTGCCTTTTAACAATGTTAAGTCTTCAGCTATTGCAAGCGTACCTTGGTTATCTGAGTGCGAGAAATTACCAATCATGTATTTACCGCCAGCTTTATTAAGAGTCAAAGTTGAATCTACGCCTTCGATATTGATTTTCTTAATTGATACATTATTAGTCAAAATAATGTTCGCACCACCTGTTGCTTCTAATAATTTGAGAGAATTACTACCGTCAACAACTAGAACATCTCCAATCAAACCAGTAAATGTTAAAGTTTTTCCAATTCCAGCAGCATTCGCCCTAATCGTACCAGTACCATTAGCATCTACTTTTGTTGCAACAGTTTTATCAAAAGCAAAAACTGCATTCTCAGTTAGTTCAAGCGTACCGTTTTGCAAAAAGTTAATACCATTTGTAGTTTCCGCTTTATTTACGGCTAAGGTTAATTTATTTGCAGCATCGAATCTAATCTGATCAACTGTATTACCCCCAGTAGTAGTAACTCCTTTGCTAATTGAAGTGTCGCCTTTTACAGAAAGAATACCATTCCCATTTGAGCCAGTAGTTACCGTGCCATTAATAGCAGTTCCATTATAAAGTTCTAGAATGTTGTTTTGATTACCACCAGCAGACAGTATTACACCGCCATTTGCAAATATGCTTTTACCATCCATTAACTTAGCAGTTATTGCTCCACCAGCCTTGTCTACAGTTACTGTATTAAATGTTTTGCCTGTAGCACCAATATTCGCGTAAATTGCAAAATTGTTTTGCTTAATCAGGATTGAACCATTTGCATCTGCAGCAGTTGTCACAGCATTTACATATAGATTAGTATCAGCTTTATCAAAGATTAAAGCATGGTTACTTCCAACATGTAACTCTCCAATTCTTTTAGCATCAGTACCAATTGCTCCAGTGAAAGTTCTAGCTTCCCCAGTTACAAAGATTTTACCAGTACCATTAGTTTCTGTTGTAAAATCTGTTGCTAAGGTTAAAGCAGCAGCTTTAGAGAACTTGACGATAGAAGTTGCATCTTTAAGGTTTGTCGTTGTGGCTTTGTAAACAGTTGTTGTGGTAAAATCAACTTGACCAGCACCAACTTCAACTAAATTCACTGGCGTACCATTACCAACTTTATCAATAGCAGCAGTAGCTGCCCCAGCAAATTTCAAAGTTCCTGTACCACCAGCATTATCGATTGTTACAGCAGTAATTGTTTTACCAGCTGCCACTTCAAGAGCTGAACCAGCACCTAAAGTAATTGCACCAATAGTTGCGGTATTCCCAAGGGTTGCATTCTTCGCATTTTGAATTTGTAACGTGCCGATTTTACCGCCTGCACCAAGAATTCCATTGAACACCACATTTGTAGCATTAACATTGATTATACCATCAACAGCAGCATCACTGTTAATAGCCCCAGCTAGGGTTGCGGCTGTATCAATTTGCAAGGTAGAACCACCACCACCAGAACCAAGAGTGATAGTACCAAGCCCAGTATATATCCCACCAGGTTGCGCTACATTATTTTTGTTTACACCAGCTAGAGCACTCAAGGTAAATGTCTTACCATTATTAATTATCAAAGCAGCTGTTTGAGCCCCAGTCGAGTTTATAATCGAACCAGTTGATGAATTAGCAACCACAGTAATTGTACGACCAGCGTTGTTGTTAAGGTCTAGAGTACCAACAGTTGCACCATTAGCAGCTATTCCAAGACTTAGATCTTGAGCATTAGTCCAGAAAAATGAATCATTTGGTGCCCAGTTACCAGCTACAATAGGATTCACCATAGGCTGACCATCAGCAACTTGAGCAGCGCCATTGTTGTCACCGCTCACCAGAGCAGCCATTGCGCTACTTCCACCAGCAATAACAGCGAAAGCAGATGCTGTCGTTAATAGATTTTTAAGAAAATTTGATTTTTTAGACATAATATTTTTCCTGCGAAATAATAATTTGTTATAATTAATTAGTTTTGCCTCCCCAAAAAAACAGCGTCGCTTTTTTGAGCAGCCAATTACGCATGCGATAGTAACACCACTACTATTTATCCCGCAAGGATTAAGTTCTATCAATATAGTGATTTTAGGCGTCGTGATATATAAATCACAGTTTTTTCGTCATCTCTGAACTTAGGGTTTGACTTATGTAAATACTCCATCATGCTGAACTTAGATTTGGCGAAGCACTGCCTCTTGACCTAGCATCTCAGCTCGCAAATAAAGAGATCCCGGGTCAAGCCCGGTATGACTATTGTTTTTTTAAGTCTCCCCTCAACACACATCGTCATCCTGAACTTGTTTCAGGATCTCCTTATGTCTCCTGATATACCGGGCCAAGCCCGGTATGACAAAACAGTTATGCGAACACAAAATGTCATCCTGAATTTATTGGGTCTACGCCTGCCTTCGGCCCAGGATTTCCTCATGCGCCTCACCTCCCGAGAGATACCGGATCAGGTCTGGGATGACTGTATATCTCGTGATGACCGTTTTTACATGTTTTAAGTTACTGCTTGAAAAAATTTTTAGAATGTGTATCATAACAACCTGAAATATAAATAATACCCAAAATGAGGTCACGTTCATGGCTAGAGTAACTGTTGAGGATTGCATTGAACAGGTTCCTAATAGATTCGAATTAGTAGTTCTTACATCAGAAAGAGCAAGGAATATTTCATCCGGAGCTCCTTTGACAATTGAACGTAACAATGACAAAAATCCAGTTATCGCTCTGAGAGAAATCGCAGCCGGAAACATCGATATAGAGAAATTAAGAGACTCTCAAATAGCTAATCTGCAAAAAAATAATAAGATGGACGATATTACAGATGAAAATCTGTATGCTGAAAATCAAGAATCCGTTGGTCTTGAAGCGGATTATAGCGAAACAGAAGAAAGTGCTATTTTTTCTCCAGATGATGAAATTGGCTTTGAAATTGATCTTGATTTCAGTGACGACATCGACGTAACAGACGAAGAAAAATAAGTCTTTCTCGAGCTACAGCTAAATGAACATAGCAACTGCAACCTCCCAAAAAATATAGATCTAGAAAAATGCAGCTTTAGAAAGAGCGCAAAGCGATGAGCATATTAATAATGTTGCTCGCCAGGGCATTTTTTTGTACCTAACTCAATACGTTCTACTAAACAAATTTAATATAATCGACGGCCCAAAGAATGAGCAACAAACTTGCACTTAATTTTCAAAAAACAATCGTATAGTTTTGTCTATATAAATGTTTTTTTACAAACGAACTTATTTATATTGAATTAAGAAATATTTTATAGCATAATTAAATCTTAGGTAGATATTAGTTATCAAGGAGAAACATTATGTTATTTAGAAAAAAAAGTAGGTTTGTCCTATTATTGGCCGTTGCAGCTACAACTACCCTTAGTTGTTTCACGTCTTTTGCGGATTATACAGAAGATTCATCTATAACAGCCGAAGTAAAAGCTCGATTACTGAGCGAGCCAGATATTCCTAAGGATATAAGTGTCTCAACTAAAGATGGTGTAGTAATCCTTAAAGGTACCGTTGACACATCTTTGCAAGCTCACCAAGCAATAGAAGTCTCTTCTAGTGTTGATAAGGTAATTGATGTAGCTGACACTCAACTTAAAGTAAAAGGAAGCAAATCATTAATGGCAGACACCTTGATTACGGCAAAGGTTAAAGGCAAAATCAGGTATTTGTACACAAGCAAGAAAATAGCTCATGGATACCAACTTCATGTCGAGACCGCAGATCATGTGGTACATATATTTGGAACTGTCACAATAGAAGCAGATATCGATACAGTGGTAGCTACCGCTAAAGAGGTTAAAGGAGTCAAGTCTGTTAAAACTAATATCAGTACAATCCAACCTGATTAAATATTTGGTTTATATAAAAGGGGCAAACCGGCCGCCCCATTTGGGCGGTCTTGCACCAAGTTTAGCAGGGGTTTTTTGGAATTTTTATTAAATAATATACAAGCATTAGGCTTTATCGCTGCTATTTTAGGCACATGTTCTTTAATTCCTCAGGTGATAAAAATATTAAGATCCCATTCTACAAGTGGGATCTCATTAATAATGTACCTAATTATTGCTATTGATTCACTATTATGGCTAAGTTACGGCCTTATTCTATCACTTCCTCCATTAATGATTCAAAGCTCTATAACTTTTTGCTGCGCACTAATAGTTATAATAACAAAAATATTATGGAAATAAGATAATTCTTAATGCGTTAACTTTAGATATTAGTGCCGCTTTTATACTAATTTAAAAAGCACCAAATAAAGTCAAAACGGCAGAGTTTTTGCCCTGGGTTCATCTTCATTTTTTCTCCCTAATAGCATTTAAAATTGCATTAAACTTTTTGGTCGGCATCAAATGAGGATAAGTCGATTTATGATTGTAATACGTAGAGTTTTATATCACGCTACACCTACTAAATAGTGGCTTTTTGCCTTAAGCAATTGATGGTATAGTTCATATTTACTTGTCAAAATCTTTACACCCTACTTACAGCATAAATCGCACTTAAATCCCCAAAAGTTAGGTAGCCTAAAAGACCCTAAGATAATGAGTAATTTAAACACCTAGAGTTTATTTAAACATACCTACAGTTTAAGTGTATCTCATCAACTTGCTACACGTCAAGCAGATATTTATATTAATTTTTTGCTAAAACTCAAAGAAAGCTACCTAAGTTATTAGAAAAATATGTTTTATTTAAATCTTAGTTTATACTTTTGCTTATTCATTTTATTACCAGTATAAAATGAAAAATATTATACTATTATCTTCTCATCTAATAGTTTAAATTTCGTGCAATTGCCCTGGTGGTAAAGTAAAGAGCAATATGATTTTACACCCCTAGAAATTGTGATAAGTTAAGTTATAAGGCTATTTCTCAGCCTCACACTGATTTTTAACGGGGAATGAATTATGAAAAAACTACTAATACTTTTTCTTTTTTTTAATTTCTCCAGCTCTTCTTTTGCAGAAGAAATTGTAGGAGAAAATGTATTTCCAATATCTACAGAAATACAAATGATCAAAATCAAAAACCTTTTAGATAAAGCTCCCCCCGGTATATATCTCACAGTTGGAGGAGAAAGAGCTTTTATAGGGGCTTCAATGTTTGAAGGAATTGATCATTTAGTTGTTTTTGACAGCTCACCAACTATTGTTAGGTATAATAAAATTAATATAGAATTATTAAAAGCATCAAATAAAGAGCAATATAAACATCTTAGGTGGGATAGTGATTTTACTGCTTGGAATAAAACAAGCCCTCTTCTAAAAACCGATGATTTTAAATGGTGGAAAGAGAATGTGAGAAATTTGACTGGGTACAACCTTCCTGAATCCTTAAACAAAACAGGACATGGCGGTGCGAATATATACCTTCCTATTCGCGATAAATTAATTGCTACTTACCCGGAAATCTCAAATAAATTTAATAATGATGTTAATATCTATTTAAACAACCTTAAATGGGAAGATATTGCACATTATCAAAAAGATGGTAAAAATCCTATAACGAAAGAAGAGTTTGAATGGTTTGATTCAGAAAGAAAAAAACAAAACTCATGTGTACAACAATATATAAATCAACCGAATACTGCGATAGACTGGGGAAAAGTAATTGATTACAAATCTGGGAATTATCTTTTTGATGATAAATTATACAATAGGTTACATCTATTAGTAATGGATAATAAAATTATCGTGGTTGAAGCTGATATTGCTAAAAAGGAAGGGATGGATTTAGTAAGTAATATACTACAAGAGATAGAAGCAAAGCTAGCAGTTCTGGATTTAGATAATTTATATCATTATTCATATATGGGTGAAAAAAGTTTTCGAATAGCTTTATCCAGATTTGCAAATCTTGGCATGGACAATTCAATTTTAATCTTGATGGATAATAATCTAAGTTTTCCATGCGCGCGATTTTCAATGTATATTGGCTTTACTTTTGAACATATTAAATTATGGCCAAAAGAATTCTTTGTTGATGTTTTTATAAGATCTTTACCTTACAATGTGTCTACATTAATTGATGGAAGATTATATGAGGCTGGGGATGAATTGCCCTCTTATTGGATAAAAAAAGAAGGGTTATAAGTGTTAACACAATTTCATGCAATTGCTCTGATATTTGTATGGTCTCCCAAACACTTAGACTAAAGTAATTATTTTGGTTTGTGACCAAGAATTTTTGACCTGATTCTTAGAACTGTATTATAGAATAGCACAGATAATGGACGCAGAAAGAATACTTGTTGAGCCTCAAAAAATTAATTCCTGAGTTATTCGTTGTTTTTTTAGGTCAAACTCAAAGAATGGCCAAAAAATTTAATGCGGCTGAAACTTATGTAATGCTAGTTCAGTATCAAAGCATATTTTTATCAATTGATATTAGGGGAAATACACAATGACTTATACAAATGATAAACCTAGGGAAGATCCTTTTCTATAATCGACAAGACCCAATCAAGAACTTTAGCTTCATCCTTAGGGTTTCCTTCATATACACGCAAAGGCACGAGAGCTTCCCCCAATTTACTTTCAGGTTTAACTCTAATTTGAGTTGGATAGAACACATCAAAATGTTCACTTGGCGCACGATCTTTCTTAGCATAAGAATAAATACCTTGGACAGCAGTCGCCCCACCAAGATGTACAACACCTGGAATCTGCTCTAGCTCTTTTACAAAATTCCAGCACGTACTGCGACAAAAACTATCTGTAAGTACATATACCTTAGCTTTAAAAGGAGCACTATCCTCATTGGTATAAAGATT
>JANNVO010000183.1:0-1904 GCA_031414475.1 Rickettsiales bacterium | reverse complement strand
CGATCATCTGCGGCAGGCGCTCGCGCGCGGCCGCGGCGTGATCTTTCTCTCGGCTCATTTCACCACGCTGGAGCTTGCCGGTCGGCTTTTGTCCGAGGTCCATCCCATGGGCGGACTCTACCGCGACCCCAACCACCCGGTGTTCGCCCATTTCATGCGGCTCCAGCGCGCCAAACACATGTTCCCGGCCGTGCATTTCGACGACCTGCGCGGCCTGGTGCGCGCCCTGCGCGCCGGCCACCCTATCTGGTATGCGCCCGACCAGGGCAAACGTAGCAAGACCTCCGAGATTCTCCCCTTCTTCGGCGTGCCGGCCATCACCAACACCGCCACCAGCAAGATCGCCGAGATGACCGGCTGCGCCGTCGTGCCGTTTTTCGCCCAGCGTGAGGCCGACCACTCCTACACCCTGACCATCTTGCCCGCGCTGGAGAATTTCCCCACCGCCGATGCCGCGGCCGACGCGGTGCGCGTCAACCAGCTCATCGAGCAGCACGTCCGTCTCGCCCCGGAGCAATACTTCTGGGTGCACAAACGCTTCAAGGCTCGCGGCCCGGGCTACCCTGAGGTCTATTGATCAGTAGTGAGCATATAATCGCCGATCCCGAATCAGCCGCTGACTTTCTACTCGCTACTCTCTACCCGCTACTCGCTACTTTCTTCCCATGTCCTGGCCCGACCCGCGCCCGCTGCGCCTTTTGGTGATCCGCTACCGCTTCATCGGCGACACCGTCCTGGCCATCCCCACCCTGCGCAATCTCCGCCACGCCTTCCCGAACGCCAAGATCGATGTCCTCTCCGAACCCGTCTCCGGCGACACCCTGGCCCATTGCCCCTACAAGGACGAACTGCTCTTCTACGCCCCGCGACTCCGGGGTGAAAAGAAGCGCGCCGCAAAATTCCCCACCAGTTTGTTCGGCGCCGCGAAATTCCTCCGCGCCCGCCACTACGACCGTTGCTACATCCTGCGGCGGTCCTTCTCCAGCGCCATCCTGCCGCTGCTGGCCGGCATCCCGCACCGCGTCGGCTTCGCCACCGACGGTCGCGCGTGGCTCCTCCAACGCAGCACACCCTACGCCGACAAGCACGAGGTGGAGTGTTTTCTAGATGTCCTCCGAGCGGACGGCATCCCGATCACCGACACCCACAATGAAAACTGGACGGACCCCGCCACCGATGCGCGTGTCGCGGCGGCGCTGCCACCGGGTCGCAGGCCGCGGGTCTTTATCTGCGCCAAATCCGTCTTTGAGCTGAAGGACTGGGCGCCCGACCGTTTTGCCCAACTCATCGCCTGGCTCGTGAACGTCCGGGGCTGCGAGGTTCACTTTTGCGACTCACCCGGCCTCGCCGGCTACTATGAGCAGATTCGGGGCGCCTTGCCCCAGCCCCTCGCCCGCGACTGGATCGACTGGAGCAAGCAGCTTACGATCCGCGAATCCAACTCGCTCTTCAAGCGCATGGACCTCGCCATCGGCATCGATACCGGACTGCTCCATCTCGCCGCCTCATTTCATGTGCCCATCGTCGCCCTCTTCGGACCCCTTGAGCCGTGGCGCTGGCATCCGTGGGATACGAAGCACACCATTCTCCGGCCGGACGATCTCACCGGGCCGCGCCCGCTGTTGCGCCTGTCCGTCGCCGAGGTGCAGGCTGCGGTCGAGCCGCACCTGCCTACACCATGAACCTCTCCTCTGTAGGAGCCTGCTTGCAGGCGATCAGGATACCCCCTGGCCTCACCGTGCATGAATCGCCTGCAAGCAGGCTCCTACAACAAGGCAGGCCATGAGCGCCAAGCCGAGGGTGATTCACTTTGTCACGGGCGGCGGCTCCGGCGCCACCAAGGTCGCCCTCGAGCTCGCCTGCGGCCACCTGCGCTCAGGCAACTACGAGCCGTTGCTGGTGTT
>JANNVO010000182.1:0-16493 GCA_031414475.1 Rickettsiales bacterium | reverse complement strand
GGTCTGCATTAGGCATTCCCTGCATTGATTTTGTGAAAGCTTCTTGGTTCATAAGTGACTGAAGAAACTCAAACGGATTATTATTATTCATAGCTTAACCTCTCTGCATGATAAGTAGTTTATTTATTTAGAATTTACATTTACAGAATCTAATATGCACCAACCCGCTTATTGTACCATGAATTTCTAAAGTTATAAAAAAATAATTTCCTGGTTGAAGCTAATTGGTCACAAATTAGCTTGTATAACATCTATTTTTTGGCGGATGATACAAGGCTAAGAATATCTTTTTCAAGCTTCATAACTAGTTTTTTTAGCTGTTCATACTCTTCTCTCGCAACATATTTTCCTTTGACGACATTTTCTTCGATATACTTAGCCCCTGATGATCTAATAACTTCTCTAGATTCTCTTGCTATTTTACTAGCACCAGCCAGCATCTTTATTATGTTTTCTTGAGTCATATACTAATTTAAGTCGCTTATTTTTTGACTATTGTAATAGAAAGCGCATGTAATCCATTAATAAATTCTTTTTTTAGAAGATTATTAATGGCACGGTGTTGCTCAATTTTTGTACAAGTATTCAGAGCGTTAGAAGAAATTTTAATTTCAAAGTGCGTTTGACCATCTCCATTTGGGTTGCCAAGATGCCCCGCGTGGCTGGCACTTACGTCCTCTACTTCAAGAAAATGTGGATTTAAGGCACGAAGCTTGTATTCAATGATTTCTTTTCTAGTCATTATATTGCTTTAATGTTTAAAAGTATAATTGGTTTTGCTATCATTTGTGTGCGTTACTCTTCAACCACAAAAGCATAGGGTATTATGTCTAATAAAGCAAGAATCATGGACACCTTGCAGAAAGAGATTGATCGAGTTAAGAGTGGTGTTTTACTAATCGTAAAGCTCTTAAATAAGGATGAACTTAACATTCTAATAGAAGATACAGCAGCCATTATCGACAAGTTTTATTTAATGGTAGAAAAAGCATGTGAAAAAGCTAGCAACTACGTTATTTTAAGAACATACGACCCCACTAGACTATATATAGTTCTGCCAGATGATATAAAAATCGCTGAACGCTTAGCCTATTCTATTTATAAACAGGTTCAGCTCTATGTCGATTCAGAAATCCCAGAGAGTTATCTAAAATGCGGAGTAGGTAGCATAAAGTTCAACGACAAACAGAAAAGGGCCGACAAACTCCTTTCACTATTACTTTACGCTATGTCAGTTTCAAAAGATCGTAGTTATTATCATAGCTACGATGATCATCCAATTGATATTGAGACATTAAGGCTCAGCAATAGCAACTTAAATTTGCTAAGAACTTCTTTATTAAAGAAGAAGGCAAAATTTATGTATCAACCAATTGTCGACCGCAAGTCTGGTAATATTGAATATTATGAATGTTTGCTTCGTGTACCAGACAAGAATGATGAGTTTGTCTCCGTAGGTCCCATGATAGAGGCTGCCGAAGCAAAGGGATTGATAAACATCGTTGATTTTACCGTAATAGAGATGGCAGTTAAAGAGCTTGAACGCGATAAAAAAATTAAATTATCAGTCAATATTTCTAATATAGGTGTACTTAACAAAAGATTACTGAAAAGAATTGAAAGCTTATTCAAAAAGTATGAAGTAGCTAACAGGCTAATAATCGAGATAACAGAGACGTCATTGAATCAAGATTTTATTACTACTAAAAAGTTTATTGACACACTACATACATATGGATGTCGATTTGCGCTAGATGATTTTGGGTCAGGCTTCACTTCTTTTAAACAACTTCTCAACTTACCTATTGATATTATTAAAATTGATGGTAGTTATATACGGGACATTTTAAATAATGATCATAATAGATTTTTTGTAGAAGCTCTAATTAGTTTGGCAAGCGATCTTGGTATTAAGACCGTAGCTGAATTTGTCGAAAATGGAGAAATTGCAAGGTTCCTGATTGATATAAAAATTGATGGAATGCAAGGCAATTTCTTTTTACCTGCTTCTGAAAATCGTATTAACTAAATTATTTAGTAATTCAATAGCCTTATATAGTTGATGACCAATAAGTACTACCCTAAACCCAACAAACTAGTCATGCCGGGCTTGACCCGGTATCTCAGGCAGCGGAAAGAGATCCGTAAAACAAGTTCAGGATGACTAGTTTTTGCCTTTGATCCTGAGCCGAAGGCGGCGAAGCACATCAAGTTCAGCATGACGGCGCGGTGTCGTCGTATGTAAAAAACCCAAGTTGCTAACATCGGTTTGTTCAGATTAAATAAAATTAAACCAAATATGTCATTTATATTTGGTTGTTGGTATAATAACGTTAGTTTTTGATAAAACTTATCTTTATGATACAATAGACTTTAAAAAAAATTTATATAACAGATGAGTTTTAAAACATACTTAGAAGCTTTAAATGCTGAAATTCAAGATATAAAAGCAATAAAAATATCTGGTAAGGTTGTCTCAGTAAAAGGAATAGTTATAAAGGCTCGAGGTATCAGTGAATTTGTTTCAATTGGTACACGTTGTAAAATCAATAGTAACTTACGTCACTCTTCAATATTGTGTGAGGTGGTAGGTTTTGACGATGATGGTGTATTATTGATGCCTTTTGAAGATACTCAAGGCGTTGGCTCTGGAGCTGAGATAGAAGTCTATCAACATGAAAATGTCATTCATCCAGATGAAAGCTGGCTTGGCAGGGTGTTTAATGCTTTTGCTGAGCCCATAGATGATTTAGGCCCTGTTAAATACGGAGAGAAAGCCTATTTACTCAAAACAAATCCTCTACCAGCTCAAAAAAGACAACGAATTGGCGGCAAAATAGATCTTGGGGTAAAAGCCATCGACAGTTTCGTCAGTTGCTGTTTCGGTCAAAGAATGGGTATTTTTGCTGGAAGCGGTGTTGGAAAATCTGTATTAATTTCAATGCTTACAAAATACGCTGACACTGATGTTAAAGTCATTGGCTTGATAGGTGAGCGCGGGCGTGAAGCGAAGGAATTTATAGAAGAGTATCTTGGACCAGAAGGTCTTAAAAAGGCAGTAATAATATTAGCAACAGGCGACGAATCAGCGCTGCTTAGAAAACGTGCTGCTTATGTAACAATGGCTGTGGCTGAATATTTTAGAGACACTGGAAAAGAAGTGCTGTGTATTATGGATTCCGTTACCAGATATGCTATGGCTCAACGAGAGATAGGTTTAGCTGTTGGCGAACCACCTACTACTAAGGGATACCCTCCATCAGTATTTAGTGAACTACCCAAAATTCTCGAACGCGCCGGTCCAGGACTCGAGAAAGCAAACATTACAGGACTTTTTACCGTCCTCGTAGAAGGTGATGACCAAAACGAACCTATTAGCGACGCTGTTCGCGGGATATTAGATGGTCACGTTGTGCTCGATAGGTCAATAGCAGAACGAGGTCGGTTTCCAGCAGTTGATGTTCTTAAAAGCGTTTCAAGAGCCATGCCCAAATGCAATACTGAATTGGAAAACAGACAAGTAACCTACGCTCGCAGAATGCTTGCAACCTATCAAGATATGGCAGAAATGATAAGACTTGGAGCCTATAAAAAAGGAACAGACCCTGAAGTTGATTTATCTATTATTTACTTTGATAAAATAGAGCAATTCTTAAATCAAAAACCAGATGAAACTTGCTCCATGAAAGATAGCTACAAACAGCTTGGTGAGATTCTGGGCATCAATACATGACAAAAACTCTTAAGACCTTAATAAAACTGCACAAAAATAAACTCGATAAAATTCTAAAAGATATAGAATTCAAAGAGTCTGAAAAATTAAGATTAGAAGAGAAAAAAACATTAGTTGAAGAGGAAATGAATCAAGAAATTGAAAAATATTCAACTACAGAATTTAGTTTTATGTTAGAAAAATATGTAGAAACCTCAAGAAAGCTAATTAAGCGTATCGAGGCTCAGATTAATCAGCTCGAAACAATTATTACAAAACTCAGAATTGATTTAAGAGATCAATACTCAGAACTTAAGAAATATGAAATAGCTTTTGGCAATAATCTGCTACTTGAACTAGAGGCTCTTAAAAAATATGAAGCAAAGCAACTCGACGAATTTAGTATCAATAAATTTGTTGCCCAAAGTAAAATAATAGCTGCTAAAAATTCAAAGAATTAGTGGTTGAAAACTAAAAATTACAGAAGATCCATATGCAGCATAATAGATCGATTATCTTATTTCTATGGCAACATATAAAACCCTATAAATTGCTTTATATGGTAATGCTAATGGCGCCCATTATAGGCAGTATTTATCCTTTTGCTTATCATTACGCTATTAAACTATTTGTTGACATAATGTCAACTGACAGCAGTATAAGCTATGATGAGCTTATTTTTCCGATTATTCTTTTGCTTTTCTCTCAATTAATTATGGAAGTTGCATGGAGAATAGCTGATGTAGCAGAACTTAAGGCCGAACCATATGTCAGACGATCATTACTATTGAAATCATACGATTATGTACAGCATCATTCTTATAGTTTTTTTCAAGATAATTTTACAGGCGCTATAAGTAGTAAGATCAAAGGTATTTTAGATGGTTATGACCATTTTTGGGCCGAAATGCACCATGGTATATCGCAAAGAATATTAAAAATCATTATTAGTTTTTGTATCCTCTCTATAGTTCATGTTAACCTTAGTTTATTCATTGGTGCTTGGAGCATCTTATATTTTCCAGTCATGTACCGATTTTCAATTAGATTAAATCATCTTTCATTTGATGAAACAGAAAGCAGACATCGTCTTGTTGGACAAATTTCAGACAAAATCACTAACATCATTGCAGTTTTGTCTTTTGCTTCCAGAAAAGTAGAATTGAAGAAACTAGATGAACAAATATCCAACGATTTCTTACCAAAACAGATTTTGGTTTATAAATATAGTTTGATTGGCCATATTATTAGTGGCATCTTTTTTCTTGTTATGATGGCGTTCTTTCTTTTTTATATGGTACACCTTAGAATAAATAATTTAATCTCTGTTGGTGATTTTACCTTTGTTTTTGGTATTGCAATAGTGATAATAGAAGAGACTTGGGCAATAACAATATCCATGCAGGACTTTGCCAGAAATATTGGCGACCTTCGAAGTTCTATTTCACTTTTATATACCCCTCAAATCGAGGTTGATCAACCCAATGCAAAAATTTTAAAGATCCAAGAGCCCAAAATTGAGTTCAAGAATGTTAGCTTCGGCTATAATGGAGGTGATGGAGTTTTTAGAAATCTTGATTTACATATCAAACCAGGAGAAAAAGTTGGCTTAGTAGGTTATTCAGGCGCTGGTAAGTCTTCTTTGGTAAATCTTTTACTAAGATATTTCAAAACTACTAATGGTGAAATACTTGTTGATGACCAAAATATCAGTACCGTAACCCAAGATTCGCTTCGAGAAAATATTGCTGTTATACCTCAAGATACGATGTTATTTCATAGATCACTTTTGGAAAATATAAGATACGGTAGGTTTAATGCTACCGACGACGAAGTTATTGAGGCAAGTAAAGCTGCTCATATTCATGAATTTATTATGAATTTACCGGATAAATATCAAACTTATGTCGGAGAAAGAGGAGTTAAGCTCTCAGGTGGACAAAGGCAACGTATATCCATTGCTAGGGCGATTTTAAAAAATGCGCCCATATTAATTCTTGATGAGGCAACATCCGCGCTTGATAGCCATACTGAGAAATTAATTCAAGATAGTCTTAATTTCCTAATTGAAAGCCAAGGAAAAACAGTGATTGCCATTGCGCACAGACTTTCTACGTTAAAGCATATGGATAGAGTGATAGTCATGGATAAGGGCAAAATTATTGAAGAAGGTAGTCACAATAAATTGCTCCGTAATCACAAAAGTCTGTATAAAAAACTATGGGAGTTGCAAGAAATTTAATTGATATACTAAAAGTAAGCGATGAGTAACAGAGCACCAAAGTACCAATCAATTTACTATATCAGGCAAATCGGTGGTCAGTTCTTTGACATCTATCTCCGTTTCAGCTTCAATTTCAATCAGTTCAGATTTTGTAACAAAGACTTGTATACGCTGCAGCGATTCTTGATCTTTTTTAAGACCACCCTCAATACCCATTTTGTTAAGCTTACGAGCTTTTGAGAGAAAATTACGATTGAAAGAAGCAGCGAATTTATCATAGTGACTAACTGCACTGGAAATACTATTGCCCAGCTTCGAAGAATGCTCAGCCATAAGACCAACAGAAGACATAAGTTTTTTCACCTCTTCAATTATCTGCAAGTGGTTATGCATCATCATTTGTTCTGATATCTGGAATTTTGCAAATGACAGCATATTCATAAGCCCAGCTGGGCCTACAGGAAAAATATTGGCCTTCCAGGCTTTATTCATAAAGTCGCTATCTGCCTCTATCAACTTTTCTACCGCATGCTCAGATGGCAGAAACATCAAAGTAACTATGTTTGTTAACGAATATCCTTTGTTCTCTATATTTTTCTTAACAACATCCGCATAGCTTTTACCAGACAGTGACTTCAAATGATTATTCATCGTCCTAGCAAGGTTTTTTAGGTCATCTTGGTCTTCCACTAGAAATTTCGAAGCTTTTGCATCCACAACCATCAACTTATTACTTGGCAGAAAAACTACTGCATCTGGTCTAAAGGAGCTATGTTCTTCATCACTGGCACTGTATTGCATAATAAAGTCTAGATTCACTCTAAGACCAGAGGACCTTAAAATATTCTCTAGAGTAATTTCAGCAAGACTGCCAGCACCAGATGGGGATAGCAAAGAATTCTTTATTATGTCCACAGTATCTTTGGACAAAGAAACTTCTTTACTAAGCGACCCAACCATACCAACTATTCTTTCAAACTCGGCATTAAATCTAGATGATGTTTCTTTGATGTTTTTCTCTGAAAACTCTCTAGTTTCCTGATTTTCCTTTTTATGAATTTCGATTAGTTGTTTTGATAGCTGATTACCTAGCTCAAAAAGCGCCGCTTTAGTTGCATCATTTGAATCAGCTTTTATTTTATTGAATTCATTAATTAAGCTCTCTTGATATTTTGATTGTGATAATAACTGCTCTATTCTTTGGATATATTCAATCTTTTGGATTTCCAGTAAATTGTTTTTATTTTGCTCTTCTTGAGATATTCGACTGAGAAAATCAAGTTGAAAACGAAGTCGTGCATTTTTATAAAAAGAATAGACAAGCCCTATACCAAAAACTGCAGCTAATATTATCGAAATATACAAAGGCATAATATGTTATAAATTAGAAAATTAAATCTTAAATCATGACTAGCTCGATCCGGCATCTCCTCAAACCTCGTCATACCAGGATTGACCAGGTCGGTATGACCTTTCCACCGTCATGCTGAACTTGATTCAGCATCTTCTTCCATCTCATAAAAAAGGCCCGTCATCCCGGGCGGGCGGCTTGACCCGGGATCTCCTTCTGTCTCACGAGATACCGGATCGAGTCCGGTATGACAGCTTTTTTGTTTAGTATGACAACGTTTTGTTCAGGATACGCCTTTACCAGAAAGCTAGATCTTTAAGGCACGCGTTCATAAGTCCAATAAATTCAGTCACTCCTTTATCCGTAAAACTCAGGTTTTTATTTGACACCTAAACTATCCAAAAAGTCTCGTAATTCTTGACGAGCAGCCACGTGTGATAAACTAAAAGATTTATTGAAATTAGCTTTTTTTAAGTCAAGTAGAGTGAGTCCAAAAGGAAATAACTCCCTAAAAATAACACGCTCACTAAAACCTGGCAAAACTCTGAAAGACACCCGCTTGGCTAGTTTTTCAAGTGCAAAAGCAACATTACGTTTATTTTGAGCATCTATGTTGCTAAGGCGATTTCGCACTACAATCCATTCAATTGATCCCTGATCTCTTGAAGCACGCTCCATTTTTTGTTCCCAAAGCATTTGGCTATATATAGAAGGTTTCGAGATATCAAAATTATCTCCCTTTATTTTTGCTATTACATCCAAATCGACAAAACTATCATTAATTGGAGTAATAACCGTATCAGCGTATGAGTGAGCTATTCTCGATAAATTTGTATGACTTCCAGGTGTATCAATTACAATGTAATCAGCATGATTTTTTGCCACACCAAATACTTGTTCAAATTGCAATTTTTCTTGCCTATCTTTTTCTTCAATCGAATTATCAACTGCTTCCTTCAAATGAAAATGTAGTGGCATATCAACTTTATGCTCTATATTTTGCTGATTATAACTCTCTCGATTATTAATATAAGACGTAAGAGAATGCTGCCTGGAATCTACATCAATACTCGCAACATTATAACCTTTATCAAGCAAGCCAATAATCAAGTGCATTGAACAAGTTGTTTTACCTGCACCACCTTTTTCATTACCAACAACAAAAATACGTGGGTTTTTATTTTGACTCATAGTTATCCCATACAAACTTATTGAGTAACCTCACACCAAAACCTACGGCTCCTTTCGGGCAAATTGGATTTTTACCAGCCTTATCCCAAGCCGTACCTGCAATATCAAGATGGGCCCATTTAACACCATCTTTAATGAAGCGACCAATAAAGTGGGCAGCTGTTGCACTTCCAGCCATACCCTTTTCGCTACCAAGATTTGCTACATCTGCAACAGAAGATTTTATCATATCATCATAATCTTTATGAAGGGGCATTCTCCACAATTTCTCATTTGTTTTAAGAGATGACTCAGTAAGCTTCTCGGCGAGTTCATCATCATTTGCAAATATTCCAGCATAAGTACGCCCTAACGAAATAACAATTGCTCCAGTCAATGTGGCAAGATCAATTACACAATCTGGCTCAAAATTTTCTTGCAAATAAGTAACGCAATCACATAACACTAGCCTCCCTTCTGCATCAGTGTCTAGCACTTCGGCTGTTTGGCCAGACATAGTTTTTACTACGTCTCCAGGTCTTTGCGCACCACCACCTGGCATATTCTCAACTAGACCTACTATACCAACGGCGTTAACTTTTGCACTACGTAAAGCAAGAGCTTTCATGACACCAACTACTGCAGCTGATCCGCCCATATCATGCTTCATATCGCTCATACCAAGAGATGGTTTTATCGAAATACCCCCAGTATCAAATGTTACGCCTTTACCAACGAAACTGACTGGTTTTTGATCAGACGGCCCGCCATTGTACCTCATTACTACCAACTTAGATTCATTGTGAGACCCTTGCCCGACACCAAGTAAAGCTCCCATCTCTAAATCTCGCATTTCTCTCTCTCCAAGAACCTCTATATCAATTCCTAGTGGTTCAAGTTTTTCTACGATCCGCTCGGCATAGCTTTCTGGATACAAAATATTTGGTACTTCACTCACTAAATCTCTTGCAAAATAAACCGACATAGCCACAGCCTTTAAAGGCTCAAAAGCATGGTAAGCAGCCTCTGCATCAAGAACAATTATGTTAAAATCTTTTGTTACAAATTTTTCTTGCTGCGTTTTTTTAGTAAAATATTTATCAAACTTATATGCAGCAAGTAACCCTCCACTTGCAAGAAGTGATGCGACTTGCTCTACGCTAAAATTACCGATTCGACCAACTGCTTTAAATCCAACAGAAGAAGCTTTGAGATCTTCAGCTTTGGAATATATTCTTCCACCCAGCTCTTCGATTTGGTACTCAGAAATACTAGATTCATTTCCTATACCTATGATAATTATGTGTTTGATTTTACCATCTTTATCCACAGCTGTTAAAGAAAGAGCTTGCCCTGCTTTGCCCTCAAATCTGTTCTTATCAGCAATAGTCTTAGAAATAATACCATGATATTTTTGATCAATAGCCATCGTCTCGTTATCTATTTTTAACTGATCATTGATCAAAACCGCTATAGCTTCATTTTCGTACAAATCTTTGCCTTCAAAAGAAATATTCAACATTTTTCCTCAAAAATTTTATTTAATTATCAATCACCATCTAAATTAGTCCTAGATTGGTGAAGTTGCAAGTAATTTAGCGTGGTATATCACTAAAAATCATAGGATAAATTGCTATATTTTGATATGTTATGTATAAATTTATCAAATTTAGCTAAACAAATGAAAACAAAACTGCCAAACTGAAAAAATATGTTATTCTTGGATTAATCAAGGCATTGAACCATGGTGATAAGCAATTAACTTAACAACAAATAACTTAGTTAATATAAATTCACTTATTTATTGACATCCACTGAAAATCGAGTTACCATGTGTTAATGATTTTAAAGACGCATTTAATTGTATCCTGAATTGATATGGCAAGACTTTTTAACGACTCCGTTGAGGATAAAAGAAAAAATAGAAATGAACACCAGAGAGTCAGTCAAGCTATTGGGGAAGCCAAAGATGATATTAATGTTCAATCTAAGGATAAGCTAGAAGAGATTTTTAAAGATAAAGGAAAGAATTCTTCTATCCCTTCAGACAAGCAGAACCAAGCTTTACAAAGTCCAGCTTCAATAGTTGATTCTATAAATAACATTAATATTCTGACTAATTCAAAACAAAGCGGTCAAGAATTAAATTCTAGCCCTGTAATTTCACATATTAATCAACCACTTGTAAGCCAACAGTTGGGCGAAATTAGTAGTGATTTTACCAATAAAATTTTTGGTAAGGAAATACAAGAGTCCATTAAAGGCAGTTTTGTAGAAGAAGTTGTTCTAGAAGATATAGAAGTTAGAAATGCAGATATTGCTAAAAAAGAGGAAGAAGATGAAGTCGAAGAGCTTTCAAGCTTAAACAACATTTCTGAAGTAAGGGAAATCCATAATTTCTCTGAGAATAATAATGCACACTTAATTGATTCTGACAACGTTGCCGAAACAGATAATGATTCTGACAACGTTGCCGAAGCAGATAATAATGATACAGATGATACAGAACAAAGTGTTGCTATAGAAAGAGAAGAATCCTCTTATACAGAGACTCTGAATAGTACGATGCCAGAGGTGTCTCAGATAGAAGAATCTAATAGCCGTGAAACGGAATCAATGCCTGTAAATAATCAGGAGGCAAATTTGCCTCCGGTAGAAAATGTGTCGGCTTCATATACCCCAATAGCTTCTAGTGTCTCTACGACACCAGTAGAAGCAATAGTTAGTCCAAGTATTTCTACACCACCGCCTAGTGCTGGAGGCCCACCACCGCCTAGTACTGCTGGAGGCCCACCACCGCCACCACCACCGCCTAGTACTGCTGGAGGCCCACCACCGCCACCACCACCGCCTAGTACTGCTGGAGGCCCTCCTCCACCACCAGGATCACCTAATATAGTGACTAAAGCGTCAACTGCACCTTCTAAAAGCTTTAGATCAAAAGAGCTTGAAGCACTTGAAGGCAAGCTTGAATTGTCTAAAGATTTGATTAAAAACTTGTATAAAAAAATCGAAGAATCATATAATACTCTCAACAATATTAGTTCTTCCGTAGTGGCAAAAGGTAATGTAGCAAATTATATAATAAAAATATCTAAACATGCTGAGCAAGAGCTAAGCAAGATGGAAGAATTATATAAGGATAAGATTACTGACAAGCCACTTGATACTATCCCACAGGACAAAATAAAAAGTAAGAATGTAGAAACTATTCTTCAATCAGCTCAACAAAATAAACAAGACATTGATCAATTTATAAATAATGTGACTTTGCAAATTGAGAAAGCAAAAAATGATTATGAACTAGTCCTGTCAGCAAAAAACATACTTAAAATTAAGGATTCAATCGAAAAAATATCTAATGAAAATGAAGAAAGTTATAAAGCATTAGAAAAATTTTCTGATAGCCGGGCTGAGATTTTTCACTCATTAAACACAGGTGATAAGTATAATAATACTACCTTAACCCCATCTCTTGCTAGGACATTGCTTAATAAAGCTAAAAAAGAAGTTCAGGCTAATAGCGAGTCAATTTCTAACAATAAATTTGATTCTTTAAAAAAATTACAGGAAATTGATGTTGTAGCAAAAAAATATGCTGGTAATCAAAAAATTCAAGAGATTTTAGCAAAGAGTAAGGTGTTAAACGATAAAGTAGAAAAAAACTTCCAGGATGTTAAAGACTTACTGCAGGAAACAGAGTTAAAAAGCTTCTTACAATTAGAAAGAAAATTAACTCAAGAAAATCAACAAAAACAGCCCATAAAAATTCTAGGTGGACCACCGCCTCCTCCTATGCCTGGTGGACCTCCTCCACCACCTATGCCTGGAGCAAAGACGTTACCTTCAACCTCTCTCAGTGATGCGCGAAAGAAGGAGCTAGGGAATGAGATAGAAATAAAGAATCTCATCAATAAATATACAACTCAACTTAGTGTGCTGAAGACAAATTTAGTTAAGCCTAATAACGATCTTGTAAAGTCAGTAAACTATACTTTTAAAGACAGCTCTTTAGAGAGTCTTAAGAAGATAGATCCTAATATTTTTAAGAAAGTTTTTGCTGATCAGGAATTAATTGGTAAATTATCTAAAGCCATGAAACCCTTAAAGGATTTAGTAACTTCTGCTAACAGTGAAGTATTGCTTGAAGGGCATAAACTTGAGTTTTTAAAGTATGATAATTCGCCAAAAGAACAAATTGAACTTTCTCAAATGCGTATAAGCATACTTAATGAGTTCTTAAGTGAAGCAAATAAAAATGGTGTCAATGAAGTAGGACTAAACGCAGCTGAAACCACGTTTAATTTGGCTAGCAGCATCTTAGGCAAATTTTTACAAGGGCTGTCTTTTGCTAATACAAACTCTAATAAAATTATAAAAAGTACTAAAGATGATGTGGAAAAGTTAGTTACTTCAATAAGTGATATTATCAAGAGACTCAACGCAGATCACACTTTACTTAAAGAACTAGCACACTCAAAACAGGAATTAGACAAGAATTTTTCTTTGATTAATTCTCTTGTGCGGGACAAAAAGGAGCAGATACAGTCCTTAATAGTTGATAAAGCTGCAGCTATATTAAAACCCAAGAAAGATTCTACTCCGGAAGCAGAAGAGATAAAATTTAATGAAAAGATAGAAGTCGCTCACTATGAACTTTATCAATATAAGAACTTATTAGATGAGTTAACTACCACAACAGAGGCTTCGCTAAAACTTACTGACCCTAACGCTCAAAAGATTTTTGCTGAGGCTAAAAGTTACCTAATAAATAAACAAATTGATGAAATTAAAGTTAAGGTAGAAGAATCTGTTACGCAGAATATGACTAGATTTAGTAAGCTTGAAGCTCTTAAGCTAGAATTTGATAAAAGTTTTCTCAGGCATCATAACACAGAAAAGAAAAATATGTCAGCAGAAAACATTGCGCATTATACAAAGAACCACCAAGTGGTTAATACTCTAATCAACTCTACTAGTGATAAGCTTAAAGAAAATCGTGATTCTTTAGAAAAATTAAAAAAAGACTATATGGATAACGCTCTTGATAAGGTTGCAGCTCAAAATAAAGTTGATGATATTATATCGAAATTTAACGAAGCCATAAACAAAGGTAATGAGGGTATATCTGTTTTTTCAAAAGTATATTTGGATGGACAACTTAAGGTCTTAAAGGATGCCACTACCGCTTCAAAAACATCTGCTCCAGTAACTAAAAAATTTGTAAAATCCACATCCTCAGCGGATGCTGTTGATGTTAAAACCGCTTTGGCTCAATCTCCAAAAGCTCTTGCTGCAAAAAAGGAGAAAGAGGAAGAGCAAGTAAACGATGCAATAATTGCTGCTAAAAAGGCGCTATCCATCGAAGAGCAAATAGCTTTTGACATTGGATTAGAACTTCATCTTTATGATCATTCCAATTTCAACAACATACATAACCTTGATCAAATTGAGCTTCTTGGGGGTATTCTTATTGAGGTTTAATTAGAAATTGCAAATTGTTTGTAATATTGCTATCATTAGGCATAAATTTAGTTAAATTATAAACGATGGGTAATAAGGATTCTAATATAGATGTACCTATAACTAAAAATGGTAGTTCAGCCATTATTGTGGCCGCAGCTAATGGAAGAGAGGATATTGTTTTTTCGCTACTTACAACCGGTGCTAATCCAAATTTTCCTAACAACCATGGTAGCTCAGCTCTTATGTATGCTGCCGCAGGTGGCAAAATGGGAGTGGTAAAGTTATTAATCCAAAAAGGGGCTGACTTGAATCAGTTGGATACTGAAGGAAGCAATGCTCTAATTTATGCTGCACGAGCGGGAGAAGGAGAAGTTGTTGATTTATTAGTAAATAAAGGCGCTCAGGTGGACACGCAAAATAAATTTGGTAATACCGCCCTAATTTATGCTGCTAGGGAAGGGCATGACCGCGTGGTAAATTCATTGTTAGAAAAAAGTGCAAATCCAAATTTACAGAATCAAAATGGCGATATGGCTCTTATGTATGCCTCCCAGGAAGGTCATGCAGGCATAGTAAGTTCTTTACTAGAAAAAGGAGCAAACCCAAACTTACAGAATCAAAAAGGTAACACCGCACTTATGTATTCTGCTGATGCCGGGTACAAAAATATAATTTTGTCTTTGATAGAAAAAGGGGTAGATTTAAATTTGGTTAATGATAAGGGAAGTACTGCTTATATGTATGGTAGCAAACATATACGTCTAGGTATTAATGCACTCTTAAGCCCCAATAAACCTAAACAAAATGAGTATGCATCTAAAAATAATATCCCAAGCACCGAAAGTAAGCCTACTTCTTGGGTTCAAAGAGTTACTGCACAAGCTAAAAAATTGCCAAGTAAAGATTATTTACGCTAGGAACTGAATTCTAGTATATTATATATGAACCTTACCGAAATATACTTATTACTTTTCACCGATACCTTAGTAAGCAACCTTGCTATTAATCCGTCTTCGGAACTAGTTATTCATTCGATGAAAATTTTTAATTCATATAATCCGTACATAATTATCGTGGTTGCCTCGGTCTCATTTTCTATCGCTTCATGTATAAATTACCTACTGGGTATAATATGCCATAAAATATTAGCACCCCTGGCAAGTGAAGAGGCGTCATCGTCACGAAATAAAATCGAACAAATCCGTCGTTCCAACTATTTGTTTTTACTTTTGGTGCTTAGCGCAGTGCCCTTTTTTGGTAAGTTTATTATAGTATTCGCTGGATTTTGTAGAATTAATTTGAGCCTAACCCTTGCTATAGCAGTTTTTGTGAAGCTTGTTTATTATAGCTATTTTATGTTATTTCAATGACATCTTTTCAATCCAGCTCTAAATTTACATTCCTTGAAGACGTAGCTCAAATAGCTATAAATAATTCAGTTAATGATTTCACTAAACTTAAAATTCTATTACCAAACGGTCTTGCTTGCAGTGAACTGCAAAAAATATTAGTAACTAAGCTTGGTACTTGTATATTGCCAAAGATCATTCCCATTACTGAACTAGTTGCCGAAAGTGAAGAAATTTTTAAAATACCATCAGAACAAATTGGCAGCATAAGCCGCCTTGAAGAAAAAATTACTTTGGCTAGCACTATTAGCGAGTACAAAACATTAGGCTATGATTTAGTACAAAGCCTTCGCCTTAGTCCGTCTTTAGCAAATCTGTTTTTTGAACTAGAAGCAAATGATATAAAGCTTGAAGAAATAAAACAATTACCAATTCTTGATCAACCTGAGCATTGGCATAAAATACATGATTTCCTTTCTTTTGCTTTTGATAATTGGCAGATAAAAATTCAATCTATGAAGAAAATGACTCGTGCATCATACCAAAAGTTGATGTTTGACTCTGAAATTCAAAGATTGAGTAAAGATAAATCAGGGGCTCTTATAATTGCCGGTATAGTTAGTAATAATTTGATGACTTCTGAATTTATAAAAACAACGCTCAGCTTAGATAATTGCCAATTTATAGCACAACCTGAATTTGATCCAAAAAATCTGACTAATAAAATAAAGTATGTTGAGTTTGAAAACATTGCCCATGAAGCCGAATATATAGCCCTAAGATGCGCATCTGAATTGAACCAAGATCCAACAAGGAGAATTGCATTAATTGCTCATAATCAATATTCTAAAGAGCAATACCAGCTATTCTTAGACAAATATTCATTAGGATATAAAGACCAATTTGGTGAGAATATCTTCAACCAACACTCTATATCCTTAATATTAATTGTGGCTGAGCTTTTATGCAGCGATTTTGATTTAAAAAGGTTTTTTACCTTCCTTGCACATCCAATGATTAATTCAACTCAATCACAAAAATTAAAAAATATAATCAGAAAAAATAATAAATTTACGTCTAATTTAGAAACCATTTTATCTATTGTAGAAACCTATGGAGATCAAGAATTATCAAAGTATTTTAGGACTATTGCTAATGCACTTGCTTGTCGTACTAGATCAAACCAATTTGATTTAGTGTTTAAAAATGTAATTAAAGTAG
>JANNVO010000181.1:0-27235 GCA_031414475.1 Rickettsiales bacterium | reverse complement strand
CAATTTATCAAGATTCAACCTTTGTTTAGCTGACACTCCAACAGTTATTATCTCACCACCAAAATCTTCTGGAACTAAGTCATGAATCAATAACTCTTGCTTGACTCTTTCAACGTCAGCATCTGGTTTATCAATCTTGTTTATTGCAACAATAATAGGTACATTTGCAGCTTTAGCATGACTTATCGCTTCAATTGTCTGCGCCTTTATTCCATCATCAGCCGCTACTACTAACACCACAATATCTGTAGCCTGCGCGCCGCGTGTACGCATTTCAGTAAATGCTTCGTGACCAGGAGTGTCAATAAACGTAATCATTCGGCCATCTGACATTGTTACGCTGTATGCACCTATGTGCTGAGTAATTCCACCAGCCTCACCAGCTACAACATCAGTTGATTTAAGAGCATCCAATAAAGACGTTTTACCATGATCTACGTGTCCCATCACTGTGACTATAGGTGCTCTTGGCTTCAAATCTTCTGGACTATCTTCTCTATCAATTAGGCTATTCTCAACATCCGACTCCTTAACACGCTTAACTGTATGACCAAAACTAGTAACGACCAACTCTGCTGTATCCGCATCAATTGACTGATTACTAGCCGCCATTACCCCAAGCTTCATTAGCTCTCTAATAACATCAGCTCCCCTTTCAGTCATTCTATTAGCAAGCTCTGCAACAGTAATAACCTCAGGAACTATCACTTCGCGATAAACCTTGTCTGCTTTTGCAAAACTGCTCTCGTGCTTCCTTCTTTCTTTTGCTCTTGCTCTCTGAATAGAAGCTAAAGACCTTGTTTTAAAAGGTGCATTACCTGCATCTTGATCAAGCATATGAAAGATGTCTGATTTCTTCAGTTTTTTAGTCTCTAAAAGCTTAGGCTTTACCGGAACAACCGCCTCTTCTTCGACTTTTTCATCACGAACATTGACAGGAGAGGCGACAGATTTATCACTCTCTTTTCTAGGATCTATGACAGTTTCATCAGACGTATTTAACGCAGCATCTTGCTCATAAATTTCTTTTACATCCGAACTCTGGTTGATTTCTGCAAGCCTACTTAGTGTACTGAGAGGAGCGCTTTCTTGTCCCTCTTCATCTATAGAACGCTGTAGAGCTGCAAGCCTTCTACTGGCCATTTCTTGATTAGACTGCAAATTCTTTGATTCCCTACTAAGAGTAAGATCTCCTCCTGTAGCTTTTCCACGCTTTACTTCAACGACAACTGAAGAAGATCCACTCAAATTTTTTGAAACCATTTTAGGATAAATGGACTTGTTACTTAAACTTAGCTTATTAGCACCAAATGTAAGTTTTTTTTCTTTCTTCTCTTCTTTGTTATCTGTCATGTATCCTATTTTCCGTCTGCTTCAAATGTTAAACTGCGAATAAATAACGATTATTTTATTCATCTGCTTCTGATTGCTTTTTAGCAAAATTAATCAAAGTTTCAATTTCTTCACTACTAACTATGTTTGCAGGAACAATTTGTCTAAACTCAGAAATTGTAACCTCTCCTAAATCTTCGATAGTCTTAACACCAAATTCTGCTAATTTTAAGATATATTCAGGTGGCAAGTCCAGCGTATCAAGGAGCTCTTGTTCTACTCCAAGCTTCTCGAGGCCTTCAATAATTTCTTCGTTCTTCTCCTCAAAATAAGTTATAGCACGGTTCTGCAGCTCTTCAACCAATTCCTTACTACTAAAACCTTCAATCGAAGATAAAGCCGCATTATCAGCATAAGCAATCTGCTCTAAGGACGTATAGCCTTCAGCAGACAATAACTGAGCCGTCACTTCATCTACTCCGAGCTTATTTACGAACAACTCGGTTGTATTTGCAAACTCCTCTCCTCGACGTTTTGACTCTTGCTCCTCTGTCATCACATCTATAGTCCAACCAGTCATTTTCGAAGCCAGGCGAACATTTTGCCCCCTTCTGCCAATTGCCAAACTTAACTGGTCATCAGGCACAATCGCTTCAACACGCCCTTTATCTTCATCGAAAACTATTTTACTAATTGTCGCTGGCGTCATCGCATTAATGACAAACTGAGCAACATTTTTATCCCAGTTAATCACATCAATCTTCTCACCAGCAAGCTCGTTGGTAATTGCTCTTACCCTACTACCACGAACACCAACACAAGATCCAACTGGATCAACCGAAACATCCGTAGCAAATACAGCTACTTTTGCTTTTGAACCAGGCTCTCTAGCAATCGATTTAATCTCGATTATGTTATCATACACCTCTGGTACTTCCATTTCAAATAACTTTCTTAGGAACTCGTCATCGGTTCTTGATAGGAAAATTTGCGGCCCCTTTGGCTCTCTTTTTACGTCCTGAACGTAAGCTTTTACTCTATCGCCTACTTTGAACATTTCTCCGCGTATTTGCTGGGTTTTTTTAAGCAACGCCTCTGCACGCCCCACATCTACAATAATATTACCAAATTCTACTCTCTTAACAGTTCCATTCAATATATCACCCTTACGACCTTTATAATCTTCGTACTGACTTTCTCTTTCTATTTCTCCAACTTTCTGAACAATTACTTGTTTAGCAGTTTGAGCTGCGACTCTGCCCAAATCAATTGGTGGCAACGGCTCTAGTATTTCTTCACCTTTTTCTGCCTCTGGACGAATCAATATCGCATCCTCAAGCGAGATTTCTTGAAAAGTATTTTCAACTTTCTCTACAACTGTTCTAACTCTAAACAAGCTGATTTTTCCAGTATTTTGATCAATCTGCGCGCTAATATTTTGCTCAAGACCATATTTCTTACGGCCAGCTATTTGAACAGCTTGCTCCATCGCCTCAATTAATTTTGCCTTAGACACCCCTCTTTCTCTTGATACAGCATCTACTATTTGTAAAATTTCAGCTTTACCAATATTATCCATAACTAACTCTCTTTCTTTATTTTTAAGTTTTCTAGTATTTCTTCTTATATCAAAGATCAGGCATCAGATTTATAATGAAATATGTGCTAATCTTTTTTGTTTAATAACGCTCTAAACATATCATCGGTTAAAACTAATTTTGCATTCTTAATATTGCTGTAATCAAAAGACATTTCTATATTTTTTGACTTTAACTTGACCTTTTCACCATCAGTACCCAAAAGCTGACCTTTGTAGGTAAGATTTCCATTAAAAGCTGCTTTTAAGCGAATTTTAACTTCTCTACCGGCGAATTTATCAAAATCTGTAATTTTCACAAGAGGCCTTTCAACACCAGCCGATGAAACTTCTAAAAAATACTTACCTGAAATAATATCTTCAACATCAAGCATAGCAGAAACATTCTTACTGACCACTTGGCAATCATTAACTTGCACCTTTTCACCGTCACTTCGTTCAATCAATATCTCAACAATCTTAGTACTTGTACCGTGAATAATCACCTTCACAATATCAAAACCTAGTGTATTGACCGTACTCTCAATAAGATTTGCTACTCTTTGTTCCATTTCAACTTATCTAACAAAAAAGGCGGGCCGTAAGCCCACCTTAAATAACTTATTATTTAACTCTGTGTTTAGTATAAGTGAAAAAAATTAGTTTTCAACAAGTTTTTGGTACAGTAACTATGTAGCAACAAAAATTTTTAAAACTACTCATCTAGCTCATCAATAACTTCCAACGCGACAAAAGCAGCTGTGATCGCAGGAGAAAACCCACAAAAAAAGGAGGTCTGCATAATAATTTCTCCAATTTCGTTTTTGCTAAAAATATTTCGTTTTAACATCATTCTAATAGTATTTTTCACTTGAACTAATGAAGCCCCAACAGTAATTAGAGATGATAATCTAACAATCTCACGCTCCCTTTCACTGAGCAAAGAATCGTTATTCATCGTTGCAACAGAATCCTTTATAAACTTTGCATAAGGAGGATGCAACCTATCAATTTGATTAATCATAAAATCTCCTAACTCACCACCAAGCTCAGAAATTTTTTCTTTTCCAAATTTAATCTTTTTCTCTTCCATTAGATTTTCCTATTTAACTCTTGATAATAGACTCACAACTGGCTTTGGTTGCCAGTCTTCTGTCCATAACCCACCATAACCACCAGGAGGGGACTTAATTTGTGCAAATGGCATATCAGTGGAAAAACTCCATATAAATGGAATATTATACTCTAATAATTTTTCATAAAAGATTTTTTGATTTTCATAGCTCTTCTCTTTTGTAATACCTTCAGGAATATTGTCTCCACATGGCCAGGTTGCCTCATGTATAATTACAGCTTTATTTTTGGGCAAAAATGGATTTTTAAGTATTTCCTCATAAGTTGCTTTAATCCAACCAGCCCCATCTATTGGATCACGACGAACGTTAACCCACCAAGTTTGTAAATTACACATAATATAATCACCAAGCTCCAACGCCAACCGAGAAGACATATTATATTCAAATCGGTGCAACCCAGTTGTAATTGGAATTTGATAACGTCGTTTTAGTTCTACAATTTCATTTTTTAACTTGTCAAAATCAGCGAGACCTTTGTGTATTACTTCATTACCTATCAGCACACTATCAATATATTGTATTTTATTCTTAAGATTGCCCTTTTCTAATTCATAAAGTTCATCATTCGGCCACCAAAGCAAAGAAATCACCTTTTCAAACCCTATTTCTTTAGCTATTTGAGGAATATTTTCTAAACCATTAAAAAATCCATAACATGACAAACCACGGAACCCAGATTCATACAATATAGTTAATTCATCGTAAATTTGCTTTTGTGTAACTTTATCTTGACTGTATAAGTTAAAAGGCTTACCAGGAGAATAGTTGATCCAATTACGTTTCTGCAGTAAAAATTCTACTAAATTTAAAGATTTTATACCCATAACCATAGACCACCAGTGGATAAACTAAATAACTTAATTTTTAGTGTACTAGAATAAGTAAAAAAATCGTATAGTTTTTTACTTTGCGTTATGAAAATTAATTTATATCAAGCGATTTCAAGGCGACACAAGTAAAATGATACAAAAGCTATATCTCTGTCAAACTATAATCAAGCTTATAGGTTTTGTGCATTCTAGCGGCAAGACTCATATTATGAGAGACCATTACAATCGCAGTATTATGCTTTTGTGCGCGCTCTAGCAACATATTAAACACTTCATCAGCAGTATTTGAATCAAGATTTCCCGTTGGTTCATCAGCAAGAATAATTCTTGGATCACTTATAAGCGCCCGGGCGATAGCAACCCTTTGCTGCTCTCCCCCAGAAAGCTCACCCGGAACATTACATAGCCTTTTACTGAGACCAAGATCTCCTAATATTTCCTCAGATCTGTCCATCGCTTCATCCTTATTCACACCCTTGATCAATAATGGCATCGCAGCATTTTCTTGAGCGGTAAAGTCTCGCAATAAGTGATGATATTGATAAACAAAACCCAAGTTCTCGAGCCTTATACGATCTGCATTTTTTAAATTACTCACCAAAGCATCAGAAACCCCAGCAATATGAACAGCCCCCTGACTAGGAAAATCAAGCAACCCAGCAATATGAAGTAGCGTAGACTTACCGCTACCAGAAGCTCCAACTATTGCGATCATCTCGCCACTATACACTTCAAGGTCAATGTTTTTTAGTACCTCTATCACCGACCTGCCTTGTCGATAGTCCTTAGAAATGCCTTTAAGGGAAAGAACAAGCTCATTATTCATATCTCATAGCCTCAATTGGACTTAGCGCAGAAGCCTTATAGGCTGGGTAAATAGTAGCTAAAAACGACAAAACCAGCGCAATGGATGTAATCATCACAACATCACTAATCCTAACTACTGATGGAAGGCTGTATAGAAAATAGATCGCTGGGTCAAATAGCCTAGTACCAGATAACTTTTCCAAAAACTGCCTAATATTTTCTATATTATATGAAAACAAAAGACCCAATATCACACCTAGAAATGTTCCAATAGACCCTATCATCATACCGTTAAAAATAAAGATTAGCATTATTTGCTTTGTTGACGCACCTATAGTTTTCAAGATAGCTATATCTTTAGTCTTATCCTTCACAACCATAAAAAGACTGGAGATAATATTAAATGCAGCAACTAAAATAATCAGCGATAAAATTACAAACATCGCAACTCTTTCCACTTCCAAAGCGCTAAGAAATTGCTGATTGTCCTGCATCCAACTCTTAACTTGCACAGAAAACCCAAAATCTTTCTGCAATATTTGTGAATATTGCTTAGCTTTTTCGGGCGACTCGACATTAATTTCAAGCAAATTTACGCTATGAACCATAGAAAGAAATCTCTGAGCAGCCACTACAGGCATCAGCATAGCCGCTGCATCATAATCGTACAAACCACTCGTAAATATCGCAACCACGGTGAAATCTTTTGCCCTGGGCATACTACCAAAAGCAGTAGGTAACAAACTTGGTGCAATCAACTTGATTTTCGAACCAGCAGATATCCCCAAAACACGTGCAAGCTCAGAACCAACAGCAACAACATTAGCTCCATCGTAATCAGAAAAACTACCTTCCAAAACATTACCAAGTATTTCGCCTTTCGTCTTCAAATCAACAGCATCAATACCCTTTATAATAACTCCGCTATTAGTTCCAGTGCCAAGGGCAAGGGCTTGCCCAACAACCAAAGGAGTCACTTTTTTAACAAATTTATGATTACGCGCTTTGTCGATCAGCCCTTCATAATTCTCTATAACCTTGCCCATTGGGGTTACCGAAATATCTCCATTAAGGCCAATTATGTTGTTAGTTAGCTCAATATGAAAACCATTCATGACAGACATGACAATGATCAAAGCAGCCACACCAATCATAATACCAGCAAGGGATATTCCAGATATAATTGAAACGAACTTTTCGTTCTTTTTAGCGTTGAAATATCGGAACGATACAATTGATATAAAGTTATTTAACATGCAAACTACTTATTATTTCAATTGCAGCTGAATCCACCGATATGTCCTGCACTTCACCAGATTGTCTATGTTTCAGTTCTACCAAATCACTCCCAGCTTTTTTGGGACCTACGATAATTTGCCACGGCGAGCCAATCAAATCATGGGTAGCAAATTTTGTACCAGGACTATCTCCTGTATCGTCATATAGCACATCGATATTTTGATCTACAAACTGATTATACAAACTCCTAGAAATTTGATTACACTTATCGTCCTTAATATTTAAGTTGATTATTGAAGCTTTGAATGGAGCAACTTGCACTGGCCAAATTATTCCTCGCTCATCATGACTAACTTCAATTATTGCAGCAACTAAGCGTGAAATACCAATTCCGTAGGATCCCATTTGTATGGGAACCAGGCGGCCGTTACTATCATTAACCATGGCATTCATTGGCTTCGAGTACTTATCTCCAAAATTAAAGATATGCCCAACCTCAATCCCCTTTCTTACCGACAGCTCACTCTCGCTTAATGGGCAATTATCTGGATCATGCTTCTCCTCAGTTGCCGCATAAAGAGACTTCAATTGGTTTATATCACCAGCAAGTGTCTCTCCTAAAATATCGAACTTCTTATCATAGTACAATATACTCTCACCAGTATCTGCAACCACATGAAACTCATGACTCAGCTCACCGCCGATCTCTCCAGGATCCGCGGCAAGAGGAATTGCATTTAAACCCAAATCTCTAAATGTACGCATATATGCGACAAAAATCTGGTCATAGGTCTTGATAGCACTTTCCATGTCGATATCAAGCGAGTATGCATCTTTCATTAAAAACTCTCTACCGCGCATAACGCCAAAGCGAGGCCTGATTTCGTCACGAAACTTCCATTGAATCTGATATAACACCTTTGGCAGTTCCTTGTAAGACTGAAAACTATTACGAACAATGTCAGTAATCAATTCTTCGTTTGTTGGACCAAATAATAAATCGTGATCGTGCCTATCCTTGAAACTAAGCATTTCTCTGCCATATACATCAAAACGCCCGGATTCACGCCATAAGCTAGCATCCTGCACACATGGCATCAAGAGCTCAACAAAACCAGAAGCATCCATGTTAAACCGCACAATATTTTCAATGTTTTTGAGAACTTTTAAACCAAGTGGTAACCAACTATAAATCCCAGCCGAAGACTGACGAATCATACCACTTCGAAGCATAAGCGAATGAGATATCACTTGAGCCTCGACTGGCTTTTCTTTTAATACTGGTAAAAAATATCTAGATAATAACATAAACTTTAAACTAACTTATTTCATCTTACAAAAACTATGATACCTTTCTAAAGTCATCCTGAACTTGACTCAGGATCTCAAGCGGTGAAAAAGAAGATCCCGAATCAAGTTCAGGATGCTTTATATTTTTTTGCTTCAACCAAGCCAACAAAATATACTCCTTAAACTCTACCCTAAACCTTTCTAACCATATTACAAAATTCCTGGCGTTTCTCATGATTATCTAAATATACGCCCGTAAAATGACTCGATTCAAGCACACTTCCTTCCTTCAATGTTCCCCTTGTAGTCATACAGCTATGCGTTGCTGAAATTCTAACAGCAACTCCTTTTGGGTTCAGATATTTTTGTAGAGCGCAAGCGATATTAGCTGTCATTCTTTCTTGAATCTGCAGACGCTTAGAAAACACATCGACTAGTCTAGCCATTTTACTGACCCCCACTACTACCCCATCAGGCACATATGCAATATCTACCGTACCAGAAAACGGTAACATATGATGCTCACATAAGGAGGTAAAACTCACCGACTTGAGCAACACCACATCATTATATTCACTAATATCATGAAATTTTTTATTTAAGACCTTAGCAATATCGTGTGCGTAACCTTCAAAAAGTTCATCATAGCTTTTAACAACTCTTGTCGGAGTATCTCTCAACCCCTCTCTAGACGTATCTTCACCGATATACTCTAGCAACAGTTTTACCGCTTGCTCCGCTTCTTTTTTTGTTGGCCTTTCCACTTATTCCCTAATCCTTAAAATTCTTTTGCAATCAGTATACTACCGTTCTTCAGTTTAAATCAGACTAATGAATTTCAGAGCGAGGTTCGCGCAGCGTACACTTGTACGTGAGCACAACCGAGACTCACAAAATTCGTTTGTATCATTTAAACTGAAGAACGGTATAAGTTTCTAGCACAAATATAAACAAACATCAAGCCACCAATTATCGCAATCAACCCTCCGCCCCCGACCATACCCATATACAACTTAGCAGAGAAGGGGATATCACTACCTGGAGTTTTTCGAAGAACCCCGTACCCACCAGCAAGAGCCAATCCCGCTATGTGCAACAACTGGCCAAAGGTAATAACATAAATTTGCCAAGCAACAACTTTGCCAGGCTTGCTTCCTTGCCAATTTTCTAAAACGTCATATAACCTACCAATCAACCCATCCGAGTGGAGAAGTGTTTTCTTGATCTCCGCTTTGAAACAGATTAAATATGTAAGCCCCATAAAAGCCACACTAATTCCAACAATTGATCCATGATAATGCGCGGGAATAGTAACGTTTACACCAGATATAATTGCACCAATTAACCCTCCGGACAAGAACAGTAAAGAAGCCGCCAAGAATGCTGCCGATACAAAAGGCGGGACATTTTTTACCCTGTTCATCAACAATTCAAATAATAGAGTTAAAATGAAAATCGTTGGTGCAAGACCGCCAGTATAAATCATATGTAGAGTAAAAAATTCTTTGAACGCACCATCAGAAACATCGTAATAAAAATGACCAATAAAAATAAAAAGAGCTAGAACAAAATTAAGTGCCAACAACATCTCATAAACATTGACATATTTCAGTCTTCCACCTTTCCAAGTTTCAGCTAAAGCAAGCAAAGCAAACATCATCACTTGAGTATATATAAACTGAAGCAAATGCCCACCACTCCAAAAGAGCATTTCGTAATAGTAATCAATCTCGAGTGGAACGATATTAGTCAAGGAATCGATACCGAAATAAGAAAGTACAAAGCATATCCATACACCAATAAATAATAATGCCGAAGTAAATTTAGTGATTACAATGATTCTCTCCCCATATAGCTTATCTCGATTAGGTTGTGATGTTAAATTTTGTTGGCTTCGCTTGTGCTCACGTATTTCTATACGCTGCGCAAGCTCTCCATTAAATTTAACATCACAACCTAATCGATCTTTGCTATACAATGATGAATTACATCTCACAAAACTCGTAACTACTGTTTGTACCGAGAAGATCAAAATTACTACACCAAAAAGACTTAGTCCTGTTATAAAAATAAGATTCTCGAGCATTGGCACATAATTATTCATTACCGGCTCTGACCCAGGAAACAAAGGGCTAAGCGCCATAAGTAACATTCCAACGAACCCCACCTTAGAGTACACCGATTCAAAGCCTGATTTGATCCCTGATACACTCCAAACAACACTTGTAATCGCAAGTAACCAGACAAGTACCGATAAATTTACATGAATAACCAAAGCAGTTCTGAATACCATTGGGTCGGAAAATACTTGACCAAGGCCTGGGGTTCTAAGCACAACTAGAACGACTGAATACAGACCAGCAATTGCTAGTGCAAATATGCCATTTTTAAGCCAACTAATCATCACTATCTCCATTAACAATACGCAGGATTTTATATATCTCGCCTGTGATCATTTACAAACCATACCCTGCAGCATTACTTTTAACTTTAAAACTCTTTCTATGATGCACAGACTGCCCATACTTTATTATTGCTTCCATATGTTCTTTTGTTCCGTAGCCTGAGTTTTGATGCCACTTATACTCCGGGAATTCGTCTGACAAATTATCCATTAACCTGTCTCTTGTAACCTTAGCAATAATTGACGCTGCAGCTATTGAGATTGACTTATCATCCACTTTTATTATGCTTAAAAACCTTTGATCTCCAAACTTCATATTGCCATCAACTAGTACAAGATCAGCTTCCACTTCAAGAGCAGAAACCGCCAAGAGGCAGGCCTTAATCGTTGCTTGCAATATATTTATCTCATCAATTTCGCCAGATCCAACAATTCCAACCGACCAGCGGTAATTCGATGTTATATGGTGATAAATATCCTCTCTTTGCTTCTTAGAGAGCTTCTTAGAATCCTTTATACCTTTAATAATATTATCTTGATCTACTATAACAGCAGCAGCAACTACCGGCCCAGCAAGCGGCCCCCTACCAGCTTCATCAACACCAGCAATAATTTTACCAATAAATTTCTTCTCAATTTCTAAATCAGGCATTATTTCTCATCATTTGTACGCATGCAAGCGCGGCAGTAACGGCTGTCTCAGTTCTCAGGACCGTATTACCCAAACTTATAGGATATACGTGATCATATGATTTGATAAGGCGCGTTTCGTTCTCAGAAAACCCACCTTCAGGACCTATTAAGACAGCTACTGTTCGTTTCAGCTTTTTGATATCAATGATCCTATTTATCTTAATCTCTGATTCACAAGCGAAAATCACCTGTTCAATTTCAGGTAATTTACAAAATTCACTGAGCTGCATTTCTTGCGCCAATTCTGCTGGCTTAAATCTCTCACTTTGCTCTGTAGCACTTATGATGCATCTTTCCATCTTTCCTTTGTTAATTGTTTTATATTGGGTTCTTTCCGACAAAAGAGGGATAATTTTGGTCACACCAAGGGCAGCAGCTGACTTTATAGCTTCGGTCATACGATCAGGCTTAATAAGGCAAAGCCCAAGTATTAGCTCTTTCTCAACTGTAACAGCCCTAATTTGAGATTCAATACGAACACTCACGTGAGACTTACCGACCAAATCTTCTACTTTAGCATTAAATTCACCATCAATAGCGTTAAATAACCTAAAAATATCTGACCTCTTCAAACGCATCACTGATTTTAAGTAATGAAAATCTTCGTTTTCTATTTTTAGAGTTTGATTTTTACAAATGGACTGACTAGTATAAAGCCTGGTTAAATGGGAAAACTTCATCATCTACATGAAAGAAAATAATAATCTGGATAATACACCAACAATCAAAAAAAGCTCAAGCAAAAACATGCCTGAAGAATTTGGTGGTCCAAAAGGACTCGAACCAACGAGGTATGGAGACTGGGAAAAAGGAGGCAGAGTTTCTGATTTTTAACACAATATAAAATTAGAGGAATTAGTAGGAATTGGCTAATATTAAACCATCTTTGATCATCATTTGTACGTTTATAGTTGTAGCACTTGCAGCCACAACAGAATGGATCAACCCTGGAACTTTCTTTATCGTAAATACATTTGGCCTTACTGCCTTAATCATAATTATTACAGCAAAAGCACATTTCGGAAAAATTGATTTAACATCAGAGCAAAATGCACACTCACAAAAATTACAATCGCTTGGCCAATTGTCCAGCGCAATTGCCCATGATTTTAATAATCTTTTAACAGTAATTATTGGTAATAGCGATTTACTATTAAATCGCCATTCGCGTAGTGATAATTCGTTTAAAGAGGCTTATCAAATAAAATCCAATGCTCTCAGAGGAGCAAAGCTTGTTAAGCAACTTCTTTCTTTCGCTAAGAAGTCTTCAATTCAACCAATAAACATAAATATTGCTGAACTATTTACAGAGCTTACCCCTTTATTTTCACAATTACTTAGTGAGAAATATAAAATTGTGATCACTAATATAGACAAAGATGCTGTAATATATGCCGATCCAATTCAACTTGAACAAATAATTATCAACCTAATAATAAATGCACGGGACGCCATGCCAAATGGCGGAAATATTTTTATTGGTATCGTTTTCGCCTTCATAAACAATAAGCATAATACTGAAGGATATTACAAACCAAATACTTCAAAAATTATAGAACCAGGGCAATATGTCCGAATTGAGGTAAGCGACTCCGGTGTTGGTATTCCAAACGAAATACTACCAAAGATTTTTGATCCATTTTTTTCAACAAAAGATTCATCTGGCACTGGTCTTGGATTAGCTACTGTTTTTCAAATTATTGAAAAACTTGGCGGCCACGTTCTGGTAAAATCACAAAAAAATATAGGAACCAGCTTCCTTATTTATATAAATCATGTCAAAGATGCCGATATATCTGATGTATCCGAAATATCATCAGACGAATCTCTCGAATTAAATTATTCTGATTATAACATTCTATTGGTTGAAGACGAGGATTCTGTAAGAATGTTTGGTGCGCATGCTCTAAGCGACTTTGGTTTTAATGTACTGGATGTAAGAACAGCCGAAGAAGCTCTAGAAATCGTCATGCAAAATCAGAAGAGAATAGATCTACTAATAACCGACGTAATGCTTGGATCTATGGACGGCTATAACCTAGCAAAATTGATTAAACTAGAACTCCCAGACTTAAAAATAGTAATAACATCCGGTTACGACGAAACTGCAATAGATAGCATAGAACTGAAAAACTACCTCTTTTTAAGCAAACCATATACGCTTAAGGAACTTGTAAACACGGCAAGTATGGCTCTAAGAGATTAGTGACAGCTACAGTATAATATAACCTGAGTTTGATATAAGAAGTGAATATTTTTGGTAAAAATTAGGTTGAACTAAAAGTACAAAAACCGTCATGGCGAGAAGCATTTATACGACGTGTGTAAAGTCATCCTGAGCTTGACTCAGGATCCCAGGCAACGGAAAGGATCCTGAATCAAGTTCAGGATGACCGGATTTGTCGTTTTCCATTGCAACGCTTCCAAAATGCTTCTCGCCATGAGAGATATGCTAATTCAACCTAAAAAATATAGTAAATTCATAACAAATTATACAATTAAATAGCATAACAATTACTTTAATCACGAATTAAGGATGCTGACGTTTTTCTACCAACTTTTCTTTTTACCAAATTTTACCTGACAAACCTTATCATTAGAGCAATATAACATAACTTGCTTATACTCCGTGATTTCACTATTACTAATCACTTGGTTCAGAGAGTCGCACTGAATCTTTTTTGAAGTTATAATCGATAAATCTGCATCAAAACAGCTCCAATAATTTAAAGATATTGTTTTTCCATTAGCTAGTTTAAATACCTGATCTGTTTTGGTGATAGGCATTATTGACATTTTAGCTTCTTTTTGACCAAACCAGCTAACCCAATAATCCGCAGTAAAGGCTGGTATTTTTTCTTCTGAAAATATCTGAAATTGACCATGTTCATTCTTAATAGCTATTATTTTTAAGCTATGATCATAAATAAAATCTGGCTTTGCTGCAAAAGTCATCATTAACAATGAACATAAAATTATAATAAACCCAGCCAAGCGCCACCTTGTCTGCCAAAGACTAATCCAGAAAAACCCTATAGTAAATACCACTAGACTCATTGGCGGAATATGACCAACAGACCAAACCGACCCAGGAAGTTTCACGATAAAATCCGCGCTATCAATTACTATTGAAATAAAATAGCTAAGCAACTTTAACACTGGAGAATCAAGGCCAATTGGCATCAAAATTGAAGCAATTAGTACCAATGGCATCATGAAAAATGACATCATTGGAACAGCTATCAAATTCATCAAAACTGAGTAATTCGCAAATTTATAAAAATGATAAATCACATACGGTGCTGTCATAATACTAGCTAAAAAGCTAGAGTAAATATTGGCAAACATATATAACTTGATTGAAGCAATAACTCCTTTGCTGTTACCAAGAATAGATTTATTCCTCATGTAAAACTCATAGCCAGATATTAGGCATAATACTGCAGCAAAGGAGAGCTGAAAACTTGGATGCAAAACATATTCAGGCAAAAATAAAAGAATTAGAAAGGCAGCAATCATCACGGAACGAAGTGGATAAGGCGACCTGCCAAAAATAGTTGAAGCAATAAAAATAGACGTCATAATAAATGCTCGTGTGGCAGCAATATTTGCTCCACTTATATGTAAATAAGCAAAACTACCGACTATAGAAATAATAGCAGCAATTACTTTAACATTAGTGTTGTATGCAAAAAAATTAGAACAATTTAACAAGGCTCTACTACTTATGAAAAATAGCATAGCAACAAGAGAAAGGTGTAGTCCAGATACGCTTAGGATGTGAGCAATGCCGCTATCACGCATATTCTTCGCAACATCTATTGGTATCGCTTTTGTTTCTCCAATCAAAATTGCTGCAGCAAAATTACCTTCTCTGCTTCCCATCACCTGTACTAAACGACTATATATTTTTGCTCTAAGCCTTTGAATAAAATTGTTAAAATCGCTCTTTTTCTGTGATATTATACCATTTTCCAGCTTAAATTGGACAAATGAATTTAAGAGCGAGGCTGCGCAGCGTACACTTGTAGGTGAGCACAGCCGAGACTCGAAAAATTCGCTTGGATCCTTTAAATTGGAAAATGGTATTACTTCGGGCGAAGTTAAAGCGTATCCAGATGCTTCTATGCCCGACATATACATATAAAAGCCAAAATCAAATGTCCCCGGAAGAACGCTTGAGGAAAGAGGAAACAATTTTGCTCTCAATTTTACTTTTGCCCCATAATCCAAATCCGTTGCTAGTTTTTGACCAATATTTATCCTAACTTTACTTAAAACCTCATTACCTATTTTTACATCACTAAGGGTAATTTGCATACCTCGAAGAGACGGCTTAATAGCAATAACTTCACCAATAACATCTGTCACAACAATCTTCTGAATCGGTTTTGTTTCAACTAAAGAAGTACGTAAACTACTAACAAAAAATCCAACAAAGAAAGATAAACAACAAGTGACAACAAAAAACATTACTATGTCTTTATTTTTAAAATAAATAGCCAACAAAAATAATGGAATGACAATGATTAGCAAATAATAGAAAGAAAAAACAGAAACATTTTGAAAGAAATATATAATGCCGAAAATAAAGCTAACAAAATACCAAAGGCTTAAGTGATGATACTCTTCTTCAATCTTACGACGAAAGTAGCTGATATTCATCGAATCATATCAACTATTATTTTGGCTGCAATGCTTGAGGGTTTTTGATCTGAATTAAAGCCAATAGACTCAAGCACTCTCTGAGATTCAGCCACCTGACTCTTAGCACCCTTATAGTCACTGAGTAGATCGCTTATTGCTTGCGTAACATTTTCTGCATTAAAATCTGATTGTATATACTCGGGAATTATTTCTCTATTTGATATAATGTTTATCAAGGACGCATATTTGATTTTTACCATTAACTTCAAAAAGAAAAACGTAATTGGATTCAATTTATATCCCACAATCATCGGAGTACCCGACGCGGCGATCTCAATTGTATTAGTACCAGACTTAGCCAAAGCACAATCGCTTATGGCAAAAGTCCTAAGACGATCTGTAGAAAAACCAAATTCAAACTTAGCCCCACCAAGGTATTTAAGAATATTCTGTACATTTGATTCATCAGGCTGGACAAAAATTACCTTAATAGCATGCGTCGATGAAAGTTCATCAAAAACCTGCCTAATTACTGGCATATGGCGAGATATTTCCCCAAGTCGACTACCAGGAGTAACAGATATTACTTTAACATTTTCACTTATATTCATCTCTTGTTTTAAACCTTTTGAGCCAATATAAAATGCTTCTTCTAAAATCGGGTGCCCAATACAAGTAGACTGCAAGCCACAAGCCTTAAAATAAGCTGGTTCAAACGGCAATAGAGTGAGTAAGTGATCATAAATCTTAGCATATTTTTTGGCTCGACCTGGTTTATATGCCCAAACGGATGGAGCAACAATATGAACAAGTTTTATATGCGGTGCAATCTCTCTGATTTTACTAGCCACTCTGTAAGTAAAACCAGGAGAATCAATAGTAATTAGAACATCTGGATTCTGCGCTATAACGTCTTTGACCGTCTTGTCAATCAGCTTCTTCAGATGAAAAATATGAGGTAGAACTTCAAAAAAACCCATCATGCTTATATAACTCATCTGAAATAGAGATTTCACTCCTTCGTCTTTCATGTTTTTGCCACCAACTCCATGAAAAGTTACATTAGTTCGGTCTTTTACCAGCTCTCTGATAGCTTTGATCAGCAATCCGCCAATAAAGTCTCCAGAAATTTCACCAGCAATAATGTAGAGTTTCATATTATTAACCTGAGTTTGACGTGAGAAATATATCAGATTTAGTGGATATTTTTAGCAAAAATTAGGTTATTATTATCCACTTCGGCATAAGCTTAGAGATTTATCCACAGCTTCTGATTCTATATTAAGACAATCTAGTATAGTATGAAAGATGTAATCGTGCGATATCTCTTTTTTTTCTGCAGATTTAACAGCTTTCCACTTATCTGGATAGGACGATTTATAGCTGTCAGAAAACCATACCATAAATGGCACCATACGTTGTTCCTCTACATATTCATCAGCACCATGGGTTAATCTTCCGCCTTCACCAAGGGACTCGCCGTGATCTGAGGCATAGATCATAAAAGCTTTTTTATTTTTTAGAATATTTATTACGCTAGATAAAAAAAAATCAGTATATAATATCGAATTATCGTAGCTATTTAAACGCTCCTGTTCATCACAACTTGCTGCATCGCGCTTTATAGTATCAGTAATAGTCGGCTTGAATTTAGCGAATTCTTCTGGATATCGTGCCGCGTAATTCCAGTGGCTACCGGTAGTATGTAGCACCAAAAACTTTTTTGTACCAGATACAGTGTTTTGTGCTAAATATGGAAGCAATTTACCATCTTGACTATTTGGCGCCATGAGAACAGAACCTCCTGGAATCATGTGAAATTTAACTTCGTCATAGAATGATCCGCCCGGCTTATTTCTATAGTATTTTGTAATTGACTGAGTACCAAACCAAGTAGTTTCAAAACCTAATTTGGTCAGTATAGATAACACGCTCGACTCTGAATCAATCATTGCCATGTCCTTCTCACCAAAACGCGATAACATGCATGGAACAGCTAGGTATGTCGTACTAGCACATGATCTTGCTTTATATGAGACAAGATTTTCAACCAATGATAAGTTTGGCGTTGTTTCTCTCTCATAACCATTTATGCCAAAATTTCCATATCTTGCAGCTTCTCCTATAACCAAGACACCAACAACATCGTCGTCAGAAGAATCAATAAATGAATATTTGTCACTAATATCAGTCTTAATGTATTCTTCTTCTGTCTGGCCAAAGAAATATAAGTAACTATTATGCAAATATTGTATTGGAAAATAGCTTCGCACAAAGCTAAATTTAGGAGCAATAATGTTGTTTAGTACTATCAGTAAACAAACAGCAGATAAAATTCTAGTAAAGAACAATTTAGTCGTTTGAATTTTGAAATAGTTAATGCTATAGATACAAATTGCAGCACTAAAAACTAACCAAACAATAATTCTTGCACTAACTAGCTCATATACTTCTGTTGACTCTGTCCCAAATATTGATGGCATTATCGAAAGCGTAGGGCTAATTGAGAAGAAAAATAAATAATAGCTAGCAAGCGCGCCTGTTACAAACAAAAATAACGAGGCAATAATAAATAATAAGCGATAAACAGTAAGACCAAAAAATATAATACATAATACAACTATGTTATAAACAAGGTCCTTGGTGAGCTCGATGACTGCACTCAACATATCCGACTGCACGTACTGAAATTTGTAGATAAAAACAGCAGAATTGAATAATACACAATATAACAAGGCAAAAATTAGCGATGCTTTTATTAGATTGATATCTAAGTGTTTTTGAATATATTTAAACATAAACTATAATATGCTTGAAAAAAAATTAACCAACACTAATTAGCATGATCACAAACTCCCTGCAAGAATTTTGTCAATTTTTCCAAAAAGGAAAACCTATTCTTTCTATTGATTACGGTTTAAAAAAGCTTGGGCTGGCTATTTCTACGCCAAATCACCACTTACCTATGCCTCTTAAAATAATCGAACATGAATCTGATAAGAAAAAAATTACAGATATCATATGTATTTTAAAAGAAAACAATATATGTGCTATTGTACTCGGCTTACCAATCAACATGAATGGAACCAAGAGCGAACAAACTTTAGTAGTAGAAAACTTTGCCAATAAGCTGACAAAAAGAACTGAGCTTCCGATATTTTTCCAAGATGAACGCTTAACTTCAAAAGCAGCTAATAATTTACTAAAAGACTTTGGCTTAAAAAGAAAGAATAGAAACGCAATTGATGACTTAGCCGCCGCAAGTATGATCCTGGAAACAACACTAGCTAGCGCAAATAACCTAAAGAAATATTAGTTGATTTACAACACTTGTAAAGCAGTCATACCAGACTTGACCACCATCTACACCATGTCATGGCGAGGAGGTCACAATTTGGCAATCACGGCACAAACTAGTTTGCGCCTATCGATGGGATAAAGCACTGTCATGCTGAACTTGATTCAGCATCTCACTCCGTTGCCTGGGATCCTGGGCCGAAGGCATGCGAAGCCCAATAAATTCAGGATGAAGGTATTAGTCAGGCCGGGCTTGATCCGGTGTAAAAAAACAAACACGAGAGTTTGCCCCACGTGTTTGTAATTAATTTCTCAAAAAGTTAAGTATAGGTTACTTGAAATTATTGATAATTGGAGCATGAGTATTATTTGCTGCTCCTTGATTTGCAGCCCACCCAGCAATAGTTTTGCCTCTTTCTACACAATTAAAGAAAGCAAGTCTTTCTATAGAAAATGAAGTCCACAGGTCTGATTCTTTAGTATTTACATATTGAGCATCTTTCTCAATCGAAGAACAAAACTGTTGAGCTAAAGCTGTTGCTTCATGCAAATCATTTTTTGAAAAATCTACCACCACACTAGCGGGCGTGAAGCTAACCATTTTAGGATGAGAATTACCAGCACAGCCCCCTAAAATTAAAGCAATACAAACTAAGCTACCCAGTTTTTTCATAAGAATATCTAACAAAGTTAACTAAATAACAATCTATTGATTATGGATACTAAAATTACTTAAAATTGTTGATGATTGGAGTATGAGCGTTATTGTTTGCTCCTCCTTGACTTGCAGCCCATCCAGCAACTGCTTTGCCTCTTTCTATACAATTAAAGAAAGCAAGTTTTTCTGAGGAAGTCCACCCAGATTCTTTAGTGCTTACATACTGAGCATCTTTCTCAATTGAAGAACAAAATTGTTGAGCTAAACCAGTTGCTTCATGAAGATCATTTTTTGAATAATCTACCACCACACTAGCAGGTGTGAAACTAACCATTTTAGGATGAGGATTACCACCACCACAACCGACCAAAATTGAAGCAGCACAAACGAAGATACCCAGTTTTTTCATAAAAACCACCTAGAACAAAAGTTAATTAATAATATTGACTACGCATAATAACATAGCACACCAAAACGTCAATAACAAATGAACATATTAAATCTATAATTAATAATTAAATAAGCCTTAGCACAATTAAGCATCAAATATAAAATGTAATAATTCTGCTACAACAAGATCTTCATTTGATGATCAAGTAACCTATATAGCTAAAAAATAAGGTGAAATTCAACTCTTGAATGATATGTTTGGTACATTCAATTAGTTATTTATAATCATCAAGAAATTTGTTCATAATGACAATACTCAAACAATACGGCTCTCGCTTAATTAATAAATATACTACTATTATGGCGATTGTTGTTATCATTATAATAGTAGTAATTAACTCTATAAACAATCGCCCTATATCAAATGATGTAAAGATTATCCGTCCTGTGCGAACTGTTAAAGTTGAGCATAAAGTTGCTGGACGCCCCTTATCTTTAACTGGTGAAATTTTAGCAAAAAATGAAGTAGACCTTGCTTTTCGCGCTGACGGAAAATTGATAGAGCGTCTAGTTTCAGTTGGAACTATGGTTACCCCTGGACAAACCGTTGCTCGCATAGATACACAAGAGGCAGAGGACAATTTTACTTCTGCCAAATCAAACCTTAGCGCAGCTCAAGCATCACTAACACAGGCAATTAGCAATGAAGCTAGACAAAAAATTCTACTGAGCAAAGGTGTTATTGCTAACGCAAAATATGAAGACGCCACCACGCAACTTCGATCTGCACAAGCAAAAGTTGAAGGAGCGACTGCCAGCTTAAATCAAGCCCAAAATCGTCTTGAATACACTAACTTGCAAGTAGATGTTTCTGGAGTAGTTACATCCATTAATGCGGAGGCAGGTGAAGTAATAAAAACTGGCCAGGTTATTATGCGTGTAGCTACAGACGAAGGAAGAGACGCTGTATTCAATGTACCAGAGCAATTATTTCTGAACAAACCAGAAGGTAAGTTATCAGTCGAAGTGTCCTTAAGTCATGACCCTAGTATCAAAACTATTGGATATGTCAGGGAGATATCACCTCAAGCAGATTCAGTTACCCGTACCTTTGCCGTAAAAGTTGGTCTAACTAATCCCCCAGAAGCATTAAAACTTGGTTCAACAGTGACTGGTTGTATCACTTTAAATAAAGCAAGTGCTATTGAGTTACCGGTTATGTCCTTAAACAAGTCTAATTCAAGTCCAGCAGTATGGGTGGTTAGCCCCGAAGATAACACTGTAAGCTTAAGAAATATTAAAATAATTGGTTATAACCAAGATTCAATCATCGTTTCTGAAGGCCTACAAAACGGTGAAATTGTGGTTACTGCAGGAGTTCATTCACTATATCCTGGACAACAGGTTAAATTACAAGACAAATAGAGGTTAAATAATGAAAGAGCGCTTTAATCTCTCGCTATGGGCGATCAACCATCGTGAACTAGTATGGTACTTGATGGGTATGTTAATAATAGTCGGTAGCTTATCCTATACGCGTCTTGGTAGAAACGAAGATCCTGTTTTTTCAATTAAAACCATGCTTATCCACACCAAATGGCCTGGAGCAACTATTGATGAGACCATGAATCAAGTCACAGAGCGTATAGAAAAAAAGCTGCAGGAAACTCCTAATATAGGTTATGTACGTAGCTTTACTACACCAGGATCATCGACCATCTTCGTTAATTTAAATGGCGCCACACCAGCCTCTGAGGTACCAAATAGCTGGTATCAGGTCCGTAAAAAAATCGGAGATATTGTCGCCACCCTACCGCAAGGAACTATCGGACCGTTTTTTAATGATGAGTTTGGTGATACTTACGGAATCATTTACGCTTTTACTGCAGATGGTTTTTCAGGACGTGAACTCACAGATTACATTGAAGATACGCGCTCTAAGCTTTTACAAATACCAGATGTGTCTAAGATAGAAATCTTAGGAAACCAAGATGAAAAAATTTATATCGAATTTTCTATCAGAGTACTTGCGGGGTTAGGGGTAAAACCTTCAGAATTTATTAAAATGTTGCAAACAACAAATTCTGTAAGACCAGCAGGAATAGTACAAACAGAAAATGAAACAATATTATTGAGAGTTTCCGGGGGATTCCAATCAGAAGAAGATCTACGTAATGTGAACATGAATATAAATGGAAAACTATTTCCACTAGGCGATATTGTCACGGTTAAACGAGATTATATTGACCCTCCTCAATCTCTATTTAAATTTAACGGAAAACCAGCAATAGGGTTGGCCGTTTCTATGACTACAGGCGGAGATATCTTAGCACTAGGTAAAAATGTTAAAGAAGCTATGCAGAAAATTGGCGCGGATTTACCGATTGGTATCGAATATGAACTGGTTGCTAACCAGCCCACGGTAGTAGAAGAAAATATCGCCGAGTTTACAAAATCATTAGAAGAAGCTTTCGCCATCGTGCTCTTTGTCAGCTTTTTAAGTCTTGGTTTACGCGCAGGAGCAGTTGTTGCATGCTCGATTCCATTAGTATTAACCATAGTTTTTTTAGCCATGGAATTTTTTCATATTGATCTCCAAAGAATTTCCTTGGGGGCACTAATAATTGCCCTGGGATTACTAGTTGACGACGCAATGATTACTGTTGAAATGATGATTACAAAACTAGAAGAAGGATGGGACAAAGTTCGAGCAGCTACTTTCTCTTACACTTCTACTGCTTTTCCAATGCTTACTGGCACCTTAGTTACAGTAGTAGCATTTATTCCAATTGGATTTGCCCGTAGTTCTGCTGGTGAATATGTATTTTCTTTATTTGCCGTGATTGCCATTGCCTTAATTGCTTCCTGGTTTGTAGCCGTGATATTTACTCCTATACTTGGCCTCGCTCTTTTACCAGATAAACTAGAACAACATCAAAACCACGAAACCAAATTATTGCAAATGTTTCGTGCTGTCTTATTGGGATCTATGCGTTCTCCAAAAATAACCATTTGTATTACAATAGCTTTATTTATGCTATCAATTGCAGGGATGAAATTCGTTCCTCAACAATTTTTTCCATCATCTGATCGTCCAGAACTTTTAGTAAATATGCAGTTGCCACAAAATTCCTCTATATTTGCTACTTCTAATGAAGTGACAAAACTAGAACAATTGCTAGAAAAAAATACCGATATTGTACATTGGAGTTCCTATATAGGTCGGGGCGCAATTCGTTTTTACTTACCATTAGAAGGAGCTCAACCTAATCCATCATTTGCTCAAACTGTAATCGTAACAAAAGATATAGAAGCAAGAGAGAGGGTAAGACACTATTTGCAAAAAGAATTTAAGGAAAATTTTTCAACTATAAATAGCCGAGTCATGCCACTTGAAATGGGACCTCCGATTGGGTGGCCATTACAATACCGAGTAAGCGGTCACAACCTAGAACAAGTTAGAGATATAGCTTACAAGGTTGCTCAAATTCTAGGTTCGGAATCAAAAGTTCGGGATGTGAATTTTGATTGGATCGAACCATCACGAGTATTAAGGATCAAAGTTAACCAAAATGAGGCAAAACTTCTTGGCTTAAGTTCAGAAGATTTGGCTAGTGCATTAAATGCCGTGGTATCAGGAATGAAAATCACTCAAGTACGCGATAGTACTTATTTAATAGATGTGGTAATCCGAGCAGAAGCAGAACAACGAGTCTCTCTTGATTCTTTAAGCACATTACAAATTTCTACTCCAAGCGGAAAAAAAGTCCCATTACTACAAATTGCTTCCATTGAATATGAACAGGAATATCCTTTAATCTGGCGAAGAGATCGCATGCCGACCATTACCGTACAAGCTGACACTTCTGCAACGGTCTTACCCGCAACTATTGTAAAAAAACTATCTCCTAAAATCCTAGAACTTAACGCTCAATTACCGGCTGGATATCAAATTAAAACTGGTGGCTCAATCGAAGAGAGTGCTAAATCTCAAGCTTCAGTTGCAGCTGTAGTCCCACTAATGTTGACAATTATGATAACTATTTTGATGGTACAATTGCAAAGTGTCCAACGTGTTATTCTAGTACTAAGCGTGGTACCATTAGGCTTAATAGGAATAGTTGCTATATTGTTGGTTGCAAACAAACCTTTAGGATTTGTTGCTATTTTAGGAATTATCGCCTTGATTGGTATGATCGTACGTAATTCGGTCATTATCATAGATCAGATTGAAACTGAAATTGCCCATGGCTTATCCCGCTGGGACGCTGTAGTAACTGCAACGACGCACCGTTTTCGTCCAGTAATTTTGACTGCTGCAGCTGCAATTCTAGGAATGATTCCAATCGCCCCAACAGTATTTTGGGGACCAATGGCTTATGCAATCATGGGAGGGCTTGCTGTAGCAACAATACTTACGTTAATATTCTTACCAGCTTTATATTGCACATGGTTTAAGATTGTAGAGCGACCAAGAACTTGACGTGGTACTTTGACCGCCATCTGTAACTGAGTATCCGTTCAAGCCACTGGTTCAAAAAACAACAACACTCGGTTATCTGCCGTTATGGCGAGGAGCGCTGAGCGACGTGGCCATATGTTGCCATCCCGAACTTTTGATTCAGGATGGCTTGTAGTTTTTCTAACGCTCCCCTAAGAGGCGCTCGCCATGACGGTGTGGGATTTGTCGAAATTTATCTGTGCCGTCATTATGCACGAGGCGCGAGAACGATAAAAAAAATTGGTGATTGGTAGGATTTAATTCATATTAATCGGCAAAGGCCGCATAAAGATCGCCAGCAATCTTTGCAATACCTTCTTCGTCACAATAATCATCATATGTATTATAAACAAAATCCCAAGATTCTCTTGGTGCAATTTCAACAGATAATAAATTTTTTTCAAAACCAAGATTTGCTAAAAATTCCTTTAATGATTCTTGTTTATCAATTAAAATCTGCTCCTCAGAAGGAAGGTCATGCTTTTGTTGTTTCGCGTACTGAATCATTTTATCAAACTGGTCATTATAAATCTTTGTGACTTTTTCTAAACTCAATGTCTCTAACCCGATCTGTTTTTCAAGCTTTTTGGCATAAAGTTTACTAAATTGATCAAACGGCATCAAATAATCTCGAGTATTTTGTACATCAGTCTCTAAGGCTTTACTATTTCGCTCCTCTAACCTATTTACAAGCCCTTCAATTGGACAAAACATTAGCGCTTTTTTTACTGAAATACCTTCTATTCCTCTCTCAATCATACATTTAGAAAGATTTGACGGATGAAAAAGATGTAAAATAACTTGCTTCCCTTTTAAAACATGATCTATTGCCTTATTAATCATTGCAAACTCCATTTCTGGAGTTGTGGGAGTAGTTGGATCACGCATTAGATCTAGATCTTCTTCAATAAGATTTGGCATTAGCGTCATTAAGGATTTAGCTACAGATGATTTTCCTGAAGTTGATGTACCATTAATTATTAAAATATTCGCTTTAACCTTCATAGTATTAGGCCTTTCATGTTAATATCATTATCTGCCGTAAAGCGTTTTTGTCTATGCTTATTCTGTTACAGACTGAGAGCTAAGAACCATAACAATCTGCTTTCCTTCCATCTTTGCTTCAGACTCAATTTTAGCAATAGCGCCTAAATTTTCTATGATCCTATCAAAAAGCTCTTTGCCTTTATCTCTGTGAACAATCTCTCTTCCCTTGAACCACAGAGAGATTTTTACTTTATCCCCATCTTCAAGAAACTGTCTGATTTTTCTTAATTTAACATCTAAGTCACCCTGACCAATATTAACTTTGAATTTCATTTCTTTTAAAGAAACTTTTTTTTGCTTCTTTTTAGACTCTTGCTGCCTCTTTTTGGCATCATATTTGAATCTGCTAAAATCAAGTATTTTACAAACAGGAGGTTCCGCATTTGGAGAAATTTCTACAAGATCAAGACCTGCATCAGCGGCCATCTGCATCGCTTTTTGCAAAGTAACAACACCCATCATTTCGCCTTCAGCATCAACCAACCGAACTTCGGCCGCTTTAATTTCCTTATTCGCTTTAGGAAATTTACTTTTTTTAATCTCAGTTATAAGAACTTCTCCACAAAAATTAATAAATTACACTTAATAATCTAACCAAAATACTTCTTATTATCTGCTAAAACCAGAGCAATCAGCTCATCTACACTAATTGTTTTTTGCTCATCAGAACCAAGATATCTTAGAGTAACGGTTTCACTTTCTTGCTCTTTTTTACCTACAACAGCAATAATTGGTACTTTTAAGTTAGAAAAATTTCGTATTTTATAATTCACTTTTTCCCTTGAAATGTCAAGCTCAGATCTAATCCCAGCACCAATAAGTTTGGCATTCAATGAACTCAAGTAATCATCCTGATCATTTGTAATGCCAACGAGAGCAACTTGAGTAGGAGCGAGCCAAAGAGGAAATTTTCCAGCATATTCTTCTATTAGAATTCCAATAAATCTCTCAAAAGTACCAATTATTGCCCTATGTAGCATAACTGGTCTCTTTTTTTCTCCTCCTGGGGCAACATATTCAGCCGATAGTCTCTGGGGAAGAACAAAATCTACTTGAAAAGTACCACATTGCCAATCCCTACCAACTGCATCAGTTAGAACAAATTCAAGCTTCGGACCATAGAACGCGCCCTCACCTGGGTTCATTTCATACTCAAGACCAGCCTCTTCAACGGCTGCCTTTAGAGACGATTCCGCCTTATCCCAAACTGAGTCGTCACCGGCTCTCACATCTGGTCTATCAGAAAACTTGACTTTGATTTTTAAAAAGCCAAAATCTTTATACACCTCAAGTAAAGATTTACAAAACTCTACTGTTTCTGCATTTATTTGGTCTTCGCTGCAAAAAATATGCCCATCGTCTTGAACAAAATTCCGCACACGTAGCAA
>JANNVO010000180.1:0-2541 GCA_031414475.1 Rickettsiales bacterium | reverse complement strand
GCTGAATGTGCAGGCACATCACCCATTAAGCTACGAAGAAATTGCTTCGAAGAAAGTGGAAGCCGCGAAAACTGATGCGCAACTTGCAGACGAAAATGCAGTCGAGGCTCAAGCTACCTTGGATCTTGCGCAGGCAAGAAGCGATGCTTTGAGCAGTTTGAATACGGATGTTATCGACGAGGAAGCGTTGCTAGCCATCGAACGACCTGAAAAAGATGATGTTGTTTCAGAGGCTGCAGGTTCAACGATTCTTCAAGAGGTTCCGTTCAATGTACAGGGCTGGAAAAGATTTGAGTCTACGGTTCCAGCTGGCAAAGCGATGCGTATCAGCATTGATGGACAAATCAAAACAAATTTTGTGCTCGAATCGAATGTAAATTCAAGAGGATGGAATCCACAAATTCAGCAAAACTTGGGAGAGGCCAACCGAATCGGCTATTACGTTGAACGTGTGAGGGGTACGAACGGCATGGACACTATCCGAATAGATACGCCGTATTCCGCCAGTATTGAAAAAATTTCGTAGTGTTACCTGTCGATGTAAGGAAGAAAAGGTGGGATCGTCTATACTAACGACATTTCCCACCTTTTTTCATGCCTACGTTCTCGCTTCGAGGTTTACTCGCATCCTCAGTTCTGACGGTTCTGACGCTGTCGCTGGTGCCGTTTAGTCCCGCACAGGCGGTCGTATTTACCGATATTTCCGGTTCTACCGACTATCACGATGCCATCGTTTCACTGGAGTCGACAGGTGTTGTGGAGGGCTATGAAGATGGCAGCTTCCGTCCCGAGACACTCGTGAACCGTGCGGAACTTTTGAAGATACTTCTGGAGGCACGGGGCGAAGACATCGGAGTCGATGGCCACTGTTTTCCCGACGTGAATAGCGAATGGTTTGCGAAGTACGTGTGTACCGCGAAGGCCGAGGGCATCGTTGCTGGGTATCCGAGTGGAAAATTCGGGCCGATTGCAGCGGTCAACTTCGTGGAAGCCGCGAAGATTTTTTCTCTCGCCTACGGTCAGGATATCGAGCAGGGGAGCGAATGGTACGAGCCCTATGCTCGTGCGCTCGATTCCTCGAAAGCTATTCCTCCAAGCATTGAAAAGCTGGACGCACCACTCACACGTGGCGAGATGGCCGAAATGATGTGGCGTCTTTCCGAAGGTGTTACGGATGAAGATTCCAAAGGCTACCTGAACGTGAAGTACCCCGATGTGAAAGTAAATCTCTCGTCCGATAATCCGCAGAAAGTCGAGTCCTGCACCGACCTCAAAGCATTTACGAATGAGGCAGCGAATTCGCAAGGATACGGCTACGGCGGAAGCGTTCCGCCGAATGTTCGTAACATGGCCATGCCGATGATGGCAGAGGACTCCGCTCAGAAATCCACGACGTCCAATGCCGACTACTCGACCACAAACGTGCAAGTGGAAGGCGTGGATGAAGGCGATATCGTCAAAACGGACGGTGCGTATATGTACGTGCTGTCTCGAACCGATGGCAAGGTGCGCATTGTCGACACGCGTGATGCCACAAAGCCACGTGTCGTATCTACAGTGACAGTCGAGAATTTCTACGGATCGGAAATCTACCTTGATGGAACGACACTCGTGGTCATTGGTACTATTTCGGTTCCCTACGACTATCCGTATCCGGTACCCATGATGGACCAGCCGATGGAGAAAATGGCGATGCCGATGATCTATCCGCCTATGTATCAGACACAGAAAACCACGGCTCTTCTCTTCGATATTTCTGATCGCGCAAGTCCCAAAGAAAAGCGCAGAGTCTCCATCGAGGGTTACCAAATTTCCACAAGACTGAAGGACGGCTCACTCATCATGATTCTTTCTTCTGGCCCACGTTGGTGGGGGCCGTATATGGAGAGTCAGTCTGCGCGTGCGGAGGGGCTTCTTCCAGTCTTCGATGACTCGATGAAAAATATTAAAGATGCTCCTGTTGCAGGCTGTAACGATGTCACGATTCTTCCTCGCGTTCCACGTCCACAGTATTTGGTTGTAGCCAGTGTGCCGCTGACTGGAACTGCTGAAGTCGAACGTGAAGTCATTCTCGGCGACGGTCAACAGGTCTACGTTTCTGAAGACAATGTGTACGTCGCATCCACCGAGTGGCATTATTTTTGGATGGAAAAAGGTACGTCTCCAGCCGAGAAGACGAACATCTACCGCTTTACCTACACACCTCGCTCCGTGCAGTTTGAAGCACACGGCACGGTGCCAGGCCACCTCCTGAACCAATTCTCGATGGATCAGAAAGACGACACATTCCGCGTCGCGACGACGATCGGCGAACAGTGGAACGAGATGGGCACTGTTGCATCACCTTCACGCAATAACGTGTACGTGCTGAACGCTGCGCTTGAAACAGTCGGCTCAGTGGAAGATATCGCTCCCGGTGAAACCATCTACTCGGTACGTTTCCTCGGTAACCGTGCGTACATGGTCACGTTCAAAAAGATTGATCCATTCTTTGTGATTGACTTAACGAATGCGAGGGCACCGAAAATTCTCGGCAAACTG
>JANNVO010000179.1:0-6602 GCA_031414475.1 Rickettsiales bacterium | reverse complement strand
CACGATTAGCATAAATAAGCTGATGCCAAAGAAATACAGAGGCATTGGCAACAATGTATCGTTATGCAGAGCACCCATACCCAGTGTAAATAGTGATATCAAACAGTAATAGAAAAAGCCAAACTCACTTTTAGTTTCTATTTGCAACAGCGCCGGAATTAACTTATTGCTAATGAAGTTAGTATATAATTAACAGTTAGGCATTTTGTAAAATTCTATTTTTGCCTAAACATCAATTATATAACGAGGGTATTATGTCAAAAACAAAAAAACAGTTACCTATAACTTTAGAAACAAAATTTACCAATTTAGTATTAAATCCCGTTAACTATCAAGAGTTATATTCACTAGATCACCAAACAGTAAAAACCCTATCTAGTCTTCATCAGTGGCAAAAAGATTTTATAATTAAATCATTTATAAATGGCTCAAAAAAAACAGCTATAGAACAGTTCCCAAATATGGAAACTACTCTCATGACTGAAAGTCTTAAGTTTTTAATAAAGGAAGCTCAGGACATTCAACAAACAATTAACCAAGATAAAGATACTACGTTGATTTACAATCCAAACGACCCTGTATTCACTTTGGATACAGATAGTAACAAAACTACCTTTACACTAGGTAAAAAGGGCAAAATAACTCTTCAAATAAATATTGCCCCAGAGGATCCTTTTAAAGGCGACATCAACAATATTGATGATTTAATAACTCTCGTTAAAACAATATGGAAGTTATTTTTAGAGTTCATTGAAGACAAAACACTTGATGCACAGGAATTCGTAGAAAATTGCGAAAGAGAACTCTCAAATTTCTTAGACAGAAACAGCTACTCATCAATCAAGAACAATTTCGACTATTTACTAGACGATAAATCAGAACAAGGTCTTCACCTAAGTGGTGAATATTCAGCAGAAGAGTTATCATTATCCGATGATTAAAAAATCTTAAAAGGGTCTTTACAGGAAGGTACGGATTTTCTTGCAAGGGGTGTTTAGCCCTTTAGTTATAAGGTATACAGAGAACGAGTTGATTTTAAAATGATGAGGTGGTGGTGTCTTGAAGGCGCTGTTTGCAACAGCGCCTAAAATATTAACTTGACGGCGATCTAATCCGGTAACCCGCTTAAATGCACTTCATGTCCATTACATTGCTCAGTGAAAAATTGTAGTATTTCTTCTTTTGTAAAGTTTACTACTACTTCATGTTGTACAAAAGGATCATCTTTTTCTTCTTGCCTTGCTCCATGAACTTTAGCCACATGCTGACTTTGATTAAGACTACCGGCTCCACCAACTTGTGATACAAAAAGTTTATTCCTTCCGTGCTGATTAACATTATGTTTAGACATTTTTTCCTCTCTAAATATATTTTTACCGTACCAAATTAAATATTAACAATACTATCTTAATAAATAGTTAACAACAATAATATTAATATTTTGCTGAGCATAGTCAAGTTGCAGTAAGGGTAAATTATTGAAATTGTAAAAAGTGGGCAATAATCGGCGCTGTTGCAAACAGGAATGTATAGTAATAAACTAGTCGATAGCGCCCTTTTTGGTCGTCTGAGATCCCAAGTACAAGCTCACAGGATGACTATATTGCTTCTTATACCAAACTCAAATTACCTACTTATCATTATTTTCTGCACGATTAGCATAAATAAGCTGATGCCAAAGAAATACAGAGGCATTGGCAACAATGTATCGTTATGCAGAGCACCCATACCCAGTGTAAATAGCGATATCAAACAGTAATAGAAAAAGCCAAACAAACTTGAAGCCGTTCCAATACACCATTTGTAATCTACAAGTGCTAAGGCCAAGGCATTGCTGGTTGCCATACATATGCCAAACATAATACTCATTTGACTCAAGATGGTGATGCCAATCATAAGATTAGTAGGAAATAGCAATATATTGGTGTGTATAATAGTAAATACACTAAATATGCTTGCTGAAGCCAGAATAATAACCAGACCATAACCCATGATTGTTTTTGCTGTATGATGGTTATGCAGTTTTTTAGATAGTATTCCTCCCATCATGGTAGCGGCTGCGATGGCAATAAAGCTAAATCCATACTCGCTTGGGGATAGGCCAAGTATCTTGATCAGATAAAATGATCCTTCAGCAAAATAGCTAAAAGAGATGCCATTGCAAGCTGCTACTATTAAGCCAAATCCAATCGCCTTTTTATTCTTAAATAAACTTAAACTAACCTCTAGGATTGAAATGGATTTTCTCTTATCAGCTTGGTGAGTTTCTGGCAATAGCTTTGCTACCAGTAGGGCCAAAATCACAGCAAATAATATCAAGAACAGAAAAATGCTAGACCACCCAAAATTCTGGGCAATTAGGCCGCCAACAATAGGGCCGATAGCTGGAAAAATAGCAAGGCTAGTACCTGTTGATGAATACACTTTACCAAGTTCCGAACCATGAAAGCTATCCCTGCAAATTGCTTGTCCTAAGACGCTCCCTATACTGCCACCAAAAGCTTGAATAAAACGGCTGACCATAAGCATTTCAATTGTGGTTGAAACATAGCATCCTATACATCCAATAATAAAGATGACAAGGCCAGCTAGAATACATGGCTTGCGGCCAAGGTGATCAGAAAGTTTGCCCCAAAAGAACGTGCCAATAGCAAAGCCAAAGAGGTAAATAGTGAGAGTATATTCTACCATCGATTCCTGAGCATGAAGAGCATGGGCTATATCAGGTAAAGATGGAGTATAAACAGTTTCCGAAAGTTGTGGTAAGCCCACAATAAGTACAATAAGCCAGAGTGCTGGCAATAAAATATGTGTCATAAGAACCTCGACATTTAAATTCAAAAATTAAGTAATAAAATAACATTCACTCCTTTGGAGCGTTGCTAAAAAGGACCTAGTTTTCTACCTTAAACGACAATGATTATCTTCACTTTGACACCTGATCTGATATAGTTAACTTATAGGTATATTAGTACACCCATATAATGTAATTGTCCAGAATTGTTTATGAAAGATAAAATGATTAATAAATCAACAATTAGACCTTTTGTCCAAAGTGATCTGGAGCAGATTTGTGATATCCTCCAAAAAACAGGTTGGGCGAATCAATATATTGATGGACAAAAAAGGGCCATTAAAAAGCTGTTCGTAGATGAAGAGGGTGAGGTTTTTGTTGCGGTTATTGCTGATTTGGTTGTTGGCTATATTAGCGTACAGCATCATAAGTGGAATAGGTTAAGCTATGTGCATGGCCTCATTGTTTCACCAATTTATCATAAACAAGGTGTTGCCAGAAAATTAGTAGAGAATGTTGAAATACAAACAAAAGCACGAGGTAATAGAGGAGTTTACCTTGACACTCCTGTTGATAACTTTGGAGCTAGAGCCTTTTATGAGTCAACAAAGTATGTACAAAGTTACATTATTCCAGAGTTTTATAGGGCAGGCTTAGATGGGGTTGCATATATGAAATTATTTGACCAGGATAAAAATCTTTAGGTGTTAAGATAAATGAATAATTTACTAGTTCTTACTATCCTGCCACTATTGACGACTACGGTACAGTCCAAAATATGGCGCGGTTTTATGTTTATGACAGAACTGGATTCATGGGATGGCAATGTCCTGAATTACAGAAATTTATAAAACCGAAAAGGAATTAAAAACATCGGAAAATCCTGATCCATATTCGATGAATATATTTACTTTTGAGAGAGCAGTATGAAAATCTATAGAATAATTAAGAATTTTGTTTACGCTCTGCTAGGCAAGAAGACTATTGGTGCTAGAGCTTTGGTCATAGACAATGATAAAATTTTGCTTGTAGAGCATACATATATGCAAGGATGGTGCACTATTGGTGGGGGTATTGAAAAAGGAGAAACTCCACAACAAGCGATACTCAGAGAGTTGCTAGAGGAAGTTGGTATTGTAGCTAAATCTGTTAAATTGTTTAGTGTATATCATAGTCAAGCTGAGAAACGTGACGATTACGTAGTATTTTATATATGTACAGATTTTATTGAAAAAAATAACATATCCGTTTCAGAAATAAGAGAAAAAAAATGGTTCAAATTGAAGGAGTTGCCATCAGATATAACTCCTGCCACGCTCAGAAGAATTAAGGAATACTGTGGAGAGATAGAAATTAGCGATAAATGGTAGTTAAAAAAAGGCAAAGAACACGTTAATTTATAATGGGTTGGGTAAACTGGTACAATGAATCAAATATATTCGATGGCTAAGTCTAAAAAAGATTATTTACTAAAATCAGCATATATTGATACCCCTCTTGGATCTATGTTGGCAATTAGTGATGAAGAAGCCCTCTATCTACTGGAGTTTGTTGATCGACCTAGCCTAGAGCGTCAAATAGATAGGCTTAAGGCAAAAACTAAAGCGATAATTACTACAGGGCAATCGGAGCCCATAAAGCTTATAAAATCCGAGTTACAAAGATATTTCGATGGTTCATTAAAGAAGTTTACAACGCCTTTTCAGCTTTTGGGCAGTACATTTCAAGAGACTGTTTGGGAGGAACTCATACATATTCCTTATGGCCAGACGCGAAGTTACGGTGACCAAGCTAAGGCTGTTGGGAAACAAAAAGCATATAGAGCGGTTGCAAATGCCAATGGAGCGAATAAGTTAGCAATAATTATTCCTTGTCATCGTATCATCAACAGTAATGGTGATCTAGGTGGATATGGTGGTGGAGTTCATCGTAAAAAATGGCTTATAGATTTTGAGAAACAAAAATTGCTTTTATTGTAGTATGGCCCTATGTTAGCTTTACTCAAAAAACTAACCTATATGAAGAAACAACAAAAACTAATACCGAATTCTATTACTTTAGACAGTCTGGGTCATGATATTAAAATCCCAGTTAGATACAGTTCTAAAGCAAAACGCATTTCAATTAGGGTAAATCATAATGGGGCAGAATTAATTCTGCCTAATAAACATTATGAGGTGGGGTATAAGTTTTTATTATCAAAGGAATCCTGGGTAAGAAAGAAATTACAAAATGCAATCAAGCATGAGCCCATAGACGATAAAACGATACCGATTTTTGGCGAAATATATTTATTAAATTATATTGAAGCAAATTATTTTAAAATTGTAATTAATCAGGATCTAATCGAAATTTATTCAAATGATTTAAATGACAAGAGTATTTTAATCAAGTTTTTACGAGATAAATTATTGTTGGAAGTAACGAAACTGGTTGATGTCTTCAGTGCAAAACACGATTTAAGCTTCAGCAAGATTCGAATTATGAATAATAAAAATAAATGGGGTAGTTGTTCCAGTAAGGGAGTGCTTTCATTTAATTGGCGTCTTGTTTTTGCTCCCAAAGAAATATTAGAATATTTAGTGGTACATGAAATGTGTCATATCATAGAAATGAACCATAGTGTACGTTTTTGGAATTTGGTGGAAAAGCTTTATCCAGACTATAAATTAGCTAAATTATGGCTGAAGAAAAATGGCGTTAGGTTGCATCATTATTTATTATAACCGGTGTTTTGTTGTCTGAAATTCAAGATCATCGCCTTTTTGCACTCTTAATTCACTAATTTGACGGTACCAAGATTTTATGATACTAATAATTTCATGAACCTAATATAAAATGTGAGGTATTGAAATGTCAAAGATTAATGAACAAAAAGAGGAGCTTAGAGTTAGAGGATTTGAACCAAAGGACTTGAATAATTGTAGTGATGATGTGATCTCAGCTCTTTATAAATCGGCTGGTGCCGCTAGCTATATCCCTAAAAAAGATATAGTTAAATGTAGTGCAGATAGGATAATAGCACTGGATAGTTTAAATAGAGTTCCTAATGAAACAACGTTCACTATAGTAACTTTACTCAATTGCCCTGTTAAAAATATCTGGTTGTATTTGTATGCCGTGAAAAAAAATAAAATTGCCGACTTATATGAAGGAGCGGATAATGATGATGATGTATTACTCAATGGTGTATTAATACTAGATAATGAATTTTCTCAAGAGCTCTCCCTAATGGGTATGGATAATACATAACAACGCTAGCCTAAAGGTTAAGCTTGTGAGTATATATAAAAGCGCTCTGGTGTATGTACAAATTTTGTAAATTTATTCAAGCGGGAGCGCCATAGTCGATTAGTGAAAAGGACAAAACTTACTCATTTTTCACTCAAAATCTCAGCCCAAATATCATCAATTTTTTTAATAACATCACTGTCCATCTTAATTACTTCGCCCCAATTACGTTTAGTCTCTGGTGGTAACTTATTCGTTGCGTCAATTCCTAGTTTGCTTCCCAAACCTGATTCAACTGAGGCAAAGTCAAGATAGTCAATTGCTGAGTTTTCAATAAATGTAGAGTCTCTTTTTGGGTCAGTTCTTGTTGAGATTGCCCAAATTACTTCTTTCCAGTCACGTATGTTAATATCATCGTCAACGACAATGATAAATTTTGTGTACATAAATTGCTGTAAAAATGACCAAATACCCATCATAATTCTTTTAGCTTGTCCTGGATAAGTTTTTTTGATTGAAACGACAGCCACCCTGTAAGAGCACCCTTCTGGCGGTAGATAGAAATCTATAATTTCAG
>JANNVO010000178.1:0-7066 GCA_031414475.1 Rickettsiales bacterium | reverse complement strand
AGATGAACTTTAGATGGACACGGATAACACGACGGACGGGATGTGGGAGACGACTGACGCGAACATCACGGTAAATAAATGGTGGTTTATCGCTTGGCAATCCGCTACGGAAAACACAACTGTAGCCGGTCAATGGCGGGTCTGGGTCGGCGACATCGATACAGCACCAACGGCACGAACGGTTGTAAACACGACGGCCCGCAGCGGAAACTACACGTCAGGCACAACGCTCTACATTGGTAATCGAGGCACGACATCTCAATCGTTTTTTGGGGGCATCGGCTGGGTTTCGAGTTTGGTGGTCAATGGGGCGGCGATTAATTGCTATTCGACGATTGCAACATCGGGGGCCATTGATGCTGCCCAAGAGCTAAATATTTACAACCGGTGGGTTTTGCCGATGTGGCTGGGTCAACCGAATGCGGAGTTTTTTAAACAAGGGCAAACAGCGGGGGACTTATCTGCAATCCATGTTGATTTGGACAGGCCGTTACCGCTTGCCGGTCAACTGACCGGCACAACTTCAGGAAATCCGGCAACGACCACGATAGTGAGCACGGCAACATTTTCACAAAGCAGATCACCACGACCAATGCCTCGCCAGTGGGTTATTGAGCGACCATTTACTCCGAGTCAAAGGAGGTAGCAGATGAGTTTGCTATTGCTATTCGGTGGGTCGGTTTCGGCGGCGATCACTGGCACGATCACCACATCGGCGAACGAGTCCGAGATCGTCGCTGGTGGCGAAACGATCATCATTACGTTGACGGGCGACACTTGGATTGCCGCTGGTCCTGCTTCATTCGATCTACAGCGGAGCAATATATTGCAGGGGCTGGACTCAGCACAATCTGAAGCGCTTGGGTGGAACCTAAACGTACGAGATACGGAAGTCGTTACAGCGGTCGTCAGGACATCGGACACAGTTGTGACCATTACGCTGACGGCCCATGCCCTATACGACATCACGGCTCAGGAAACAATTACAGTTACAGTCCCAGGTACGGCGGTAGTGGGTGGGAATCCAATAACCGCAACGCCAACATTTACAGTTGATTTCGTGTTGACAAGTAATCGACGACGTAGAGTTTTGACAGGAGCGAGTTACTAATGATTGCCCGACAATCGACAGCCAGAGATTTTATAATTGGCCCGGTACTGGATGCTGGTGGTGTCGCAGTTACTGGCGTCGTCGTCGCTGATTTTAAGGTGAGTAAAAACGGTGCGGCCCCAGCGGGTCTCAACGGGTCAACTACCGCAACCCACAGGCACACAGGATTCTATTCGATCACATCGGCGGCAGGCGATTTCGATACGGTTGGTCTGGCCCAATTTACAATAGACGATACGGTAAACAGTTGCGGGATGGTCTGTTTTAATGTCGTTGAAGAAGCCGTGTTTGATGCGTTGTATGCAGCTAGTGCGAACGCTTGGAGCGGCACAGCCGGGTCATCGAAGATTACCGGAGTGGTGTTGACCGACACGCTGACGACCTACACGGGCAACACAGTACAGACTGGCGATGTGTTCCCGCTAGTATCCACGGAAATTGCAGACATCAAAGCAAAAACTGACCTAATCCCCGCCGCTCCTGCAAGCACGACGAACATTACGGCGGGCACTATTACCACTGTGACAAATCTTACTAACCTTCCTAGCATTCCAGCAAACTGGATCACGACAGCAGGAATAACAGACGGAGCATTTACAGCGGCCAAATTTGAGGCATCATCGCTCAACGGCAAGGGTGATTGGAACATTGGAAAAACGGGCTACTCTTTAACAGCAACGACGGGGCTTGGAAACCAGACGGCGGACATCACAGGCAATCTATCAGGAAGTGTTGGTTCTGTTGGGACGGGGGGTATTACGTCAGGTTCATTTGCCGCAGGCGCAATCAACAACGCCGCAATGTCGATTGACGGCAGCGAACTCACATTAATCCCTTGGAATGCAGCATGGGATACCGAAGTACAAAGCGAGGTAGCGGACGCATTGACGGCGTTTGGCTGGGCGAGCATCACGATAGGGGTTGTGACCACGTTGACAAACTTGCCATCAATCACGTCAAATTGGCTAACGGCTACAGGACTGGCATCGGATGCAGTAACTGAGATTCGGTCCATCGTTTCTGGCACCGCCGATAGCGGGTCAACAACTACTATGGTTGATGCTGCCCGTACGGAAGCCGACACCGATTACTGGAAGGATATGGCGATCCTGTTTACATCAGGTACTATCAGTGGGCAGAGTCGGTTGATAACAGCCTTTGACGCTGGAACTGACACAATTACTTTTAGTCCAGCCACAACACAAGCGGTGGGAACTAACACTTACGAGATACTTTCAAATGTTGCAGCCTCAGGGGCCGCTGCCCCAACGGCGGCTGCGATTGCAGATGCTGTTTGGGATGAGGATGCTACGGCCCACCAAACTCAGGGCACGTTCGGTCAGGCGATAGGCGATCCGGTTGCTGATAGCAATACTATATTCAAGGCGACCGTTACTGATGCTACTGGAGCGACAGTTGGAGTTGATGTTGTAGCTATTAAGGCTGAGACGGCATTGATTCAAATCGATACCGACGATCTTCAAACTCAGGTCGGGACCGCTGGAGCAGGTTTGACAAATATCAACTTGCCAAACCAAACAATGGATATCATTGGTAATATTAGTGGGAGTCTATCAGGTAGTGTTGGGTCGGTTACAGCCGCAATTACACTACCGACTATCCCGACAGCTTGGATCACAGCGGACGGAATCGCGACGGACGCGATTGGTTCAGCAGAACTAGCGGCAAGTGCCATCACGGAAATTCAAGCAGGTTTATCTACGCTTGATGGGGCCGGAATTAGGACGGCGGTGGGATTGGCGTCCGCCAATCTAGACACACAACTTGGAGCAATTGATGATTTCCTTGATTCCGAAATCGCGGCAATCAAGGCCAAAACAGATCAATTTGTTTTCACTATTGCTAATCAGGTTGACGCAAACGCTCTATCAGGTGGAGGCGGACTTGATGCCGCAGGTGTTCGGGCAGCCGTGGGATTAGCGTCAGCTAACCTCGACACACAACTAACGACCATTGACGATTTTCTTGACACAGAAGTAGCGGCCATTAAGGCAAAGACTGATAATCTCCCCAGTGACCCAGCGGACGCATCAGATATTGCGGCCTCATTCACAACAGTAAATACCAAACTCGATACGATTGATGACTTCCTTGATACTGAAGTCGCGGCCATTAAGGCGAAAACCGACAACCTTCCAAGCGATCCGGCAGATCAAAGTGATATTATTGCTGCAACTGACGCACTTGCCGCACTCGTCAACACAGTCGATACCGTGGTTGACACCATTGAACTTCGGCAACGTGGAAATGTTCTAGCCCAAGGGACATTAGGAGCAACTGGAAATGATACCACACACCTGCACCTAAGCGGATTGGCCTACATAGATGATGTTCTCAACGAGAGCCTGATCGTTATATTTGATGTCTCGACAGGGTTATACTACTCGACGTGGATCACTGATTGGGTAGCGGCGACTGATCTAGCAACCGTTCCACTATTATCTTTCATCCCACAAGCAAGTACCGATACTTATTGGCTATATTCATCTGTTGCGAATGCCCCAGTGGATGTTGTTTATACTCCGGCTGAAATAGCTGATGAGGTACAAACTCGCACAATAGCAGCAGTTACCGTTGTCAATGGATTAGCGTCCAATGCGATTGATGCTGACAGCATTGCGGGGGATGCAATTATAGAAATCCAAGCCGGATTGGCCACAACCGGGAGCGTCTCAACCCTACAGACGAGTGTAAATGATATTCCGACGAATGCCGAGTTGGCTACCGCTTTGTCAGCAGCCGATGATGCAGTTCTGGCAGCAATCACCGCATTAAATGATATAAGCCCAGCGGATTTGATTACAGCCTTAACCACCGACCTGACTGAAGATTACCGGGCAACTGGAGCAATCGGAAGCGTTCGTGATCTCCTGTATGAATTGATTTCCCACATGGGGAATTCGGGCATCGTCGGAACTCTGAAAACCATCACGAAATTGGATCAAGTTACGAATGCCAAGACGTTCACGTTGAACAATGCCCTTACCCCAACTGCGATTGAGGAGACATCTTAATGGCGTCCCCATCAACAGTCATAACTATGGGATTTGGGGGATTTGGTAGCGTATACTTAATCCCAACGCTAGGTTTCGGAGCCTTCGGGGGTGGTTTTGGCGAGCCTGAGATATTCATCGACGAGGCCCCAATTAAAATGCTGGATCACTTATGTAATTCAGTGACCCGAATACTAATGTTCCATTCAACGACTGTGCAGAGGTAATTATGAATTCAGCACATGTAGGAGACACAGGCACAATTCTGCAAAAGATTGTGACGGATAATGGGGTCGTAGTTGATATCTCATCAGCATCGATCAAAAATCTTATAATCGTTGATGCAGCGGGTGTGTGTTCGACATTAGCGGGTACATTCGACACCGATGGAACTGATGGTACTTTGAATTTCACCACCACAAGTGGTACGTGGACGAAGAAAGGCATTGCAACCGAGCAAGTTCAATTGACGATGCCGAGTGGTTCATGGAGTTCTGATTTATTTCGTCGCCGGATTGAAGAGAAGTTGGTCTGTTAAGTAGTAAAAGTTAAAGGCTGTAGTATGTGGGCATTGTTAGGCAGCAGGTTTTTAGGTTTCGTGGGGGGTACGGCGTTAATCCTCGTTCTGTTAATCATTTTGGTTAGCGTCATGGGGGGTATGTCGTATCACTATGATACTTCCGACCGTTCTTGGGGTGGGTGGAATTTCACGATAAACCTTCATCCCGGACGGATCGCAGAGAACATTCAGAAGAAAATCGAAGGTAGACAAGATGATAATGAGAGAAAGCCTTTGCTAGACATTAACCCGAAAGACCCCCGTGATAGACCCCGAATCCTGCCCGGAAAATCCGGCGATCCTGGAATCAGCAAACTCCCCCGAATCGACGGCGGCAAGTGAGATTCTGGCAAAACAATCGCTGGAATCACTAAGTCTCCCTGAGCGTACAAAACTCATCTACAGCATGAAGTCTCACGGATATTCAGTCCCGGAGATCGCGGCTCATTTTGGATGTTGCGCCAAGACGGTCTACAACTACCTGAACAAGTACCGGGAAGTATATCTCGAAGAACTTGAGGCCATGAAGTCAATCGACATCGTGGTACAGAATCTGGTACAGATTGACGACATCGCTGATCTCTGCCTAAAACTGGCAAAGCAGATAGCGGAAGAACAGCATCTCGATCCGCTGACCGGGCAGATCACGGACAAAAAAGGATCCTACCGAGACAAGGCCGAAATGCTGCGTCTCGTGAGGGACTTTATGAAGATGCGGATTGATCTCCTATCCAATGTAGGCATCATCCCAAAACAAGCAGATCGCATTTACAGTATACTGTCCGATCAACGGAAAACCGCTGATGCAGTTATTGAAGATTTACCATCTCGTCCAGAACTTGAACGTAAGGCTCTTGAGGTATTTACTAAACAGAATTGGCTATAATGAATGACGTTGATTTGAGCAAATGCTCTGATGATGATCTTATCCGATTGGTAAAAGCTGTAGAGATCAAGAACACCAGAGTTCATTTCGCGAAAAACTGCCATCGTAATACCAAAGGCGAACGACTTGAGTTCAGCCGGTTCAGGCACATGCTTGATCTCTACAACTCAGTCAGCCCTCATATCGTGATCGTCGGGGCGGCACAAGTAGGGAAAACAGACTGGTTGATCGTGGATACTTTCGCAGCATCCTACAACAACTTGTCGGTATTCTTTGTACTCCCGAAGGTGGACTTTTTGATCGCGTACTCGAAAGAGAAGATCAAGAAGCCGCTCTCGCTATCTCCTGAGTACAAGTTACTGAACAAAGAATCCATCAGCGAGTCTATTCAGTTTCTGCAATTTGGCTCAGGATTAATCAAGATCGTCGGTGGAAATGTACCGTCTGACTTCACATCCTTCTCGGCGGATTGTCTAGATGGGGACTCATTAATAACAACCACCCTAGGGGACATTCGGATCAAGGATTTGCACAGATACGTCAGGCAGGACATTATCTTGAGTAGTGACAGTGAAGGTCACTACCACACCAACCGCCTAACTTGTTGGATGAAAAAAGAACCAAAGTGGGTAAATCGCTATGTTTTTAGCAATGGGAAATACTTAGACGCAACCCCAGACCACAAAATTTGGACATCTGTTGGCTGGCTCCCAATTGAAGTTGCTGCAACCCAACTCAGAAGTTTAGCGGTTGGCACATTTCAAATGCCTGTTGTATTCATCACTTCCGTTGAGCCGGTGGGCGTAAAGGAAGTCTTTGATATCTCTGTTGAAAACGATCATTCGTTTTTTGCGAATGGTGTTAAGGTTCATAATTGTTACACTATCGACGAGATCGACAAGTGCGACTCGATGGACAACATCGAACTAGGCTACTCAAGGCTTCAAGGTAGCATCTATAAATTTACCCGAATCGTCTCGAACCCAACAACCAAAGAAGCCCCAATCTGGCAACACTTCCTGAACTCAGATCAGAAGGTTTGGAAATGCCCTTGTCAAGAATGTGGGGAATTCTCTGAAATTAATTGGTTCGCTTCAATCGTGAATGAAGTCGAGGATGGGGCTGGTAACGTGATTTCTCACATCCTAAGAGATACGGAATGGAGAGTTGGTTGCGGGCGGGATATTTATATCAAATGCCCTAAGCCTGAATGCACCGGAAACATCGACAGATTTCATCCCGATTGTTTCTGGGAAGCCCAGAACCCTGAATCCAAGATATCAGGGTTCCACATGCCCTCCTTGATCTCCCCGCTATCATCAGTCGAGCAAGGTTGGGCAGAATATTCGAATGGGCTACAGAATCCATCCAAAATGGCGAAGTTCTATTCAATGTTTCTGGCTTTACCGTATGCCCCCGTGGGCAGCAAGATAACGACAAATCTCCTGTTCAATTGTGTCGGGAAAACACCAGCGGCACAATTCTCGGTCAGTTGT